>JAHZLG010000182.1 GCA_022599995.1 Alphaproteobacteria bacterium
ACGCGGCAAGGTAAAAATGCCACATCCGAAAAAACCTTTCGTCGAACATCGAAATGACCGAATCTTTTTCTTCGATAAACCGATACCGCCATGCTCGCAAGGTTTCGGCGTAGTGGAGACGCCAAACCTCAACGTCACAAAGAAACAGTTGCTCCGCTTCGATGTGTGGAACGACTTCACTGATGCTCGGAATGTAACCCCCGGGGAAAATATACTTGCTGATCCACGGATGCGACCCGCCGCCATCGCGCGGGGAGACAATACTATGCACGACCGCAATGCCATTCGGCTTCAAGAGACGCTTAAGCGTGCGAAAGTAGGTCGCCATTTGCTTTTTGCCGATATGTTCAAACATGCCAATCGACACAATGCGGTCATAGGTGTCCGTCACATCACGATAGTCAGTGAGGAAAATTGAAACACGGTCGTCCAACCCTGCTTGGGCAATCCGCTCTTGTCCACGCTCGATTTGCTGCGTTGACAGGGTGATGCCGTGCAATTTCTTCACATGCGGGTATTGCTCAGCAATGTTCATCAGCATACCTCCCCAGCCACACCCTATGTCCAGCAGCGACTCGCACTGGTCGTCGATCACCAGTTTCCGGATAATATGATCCTTCTTTGCCTGCTGGGCATCATCAAGCACATCGCTTGCTGCACGATCCGATGCGACCAAAGACGTGACCGTCCCGTCCCGGATCGATCCAGACGCCGTGCCACCGGCCATCACCTCACCCCTAGCGAGGGCCTCAGGTGAGAAATAGGCGCAGGAATACTGCATATCCTTGTCAAGGAAAAGATCGAACAGCGCATTGGACAGACTATAGTGCTGCTCAACATTGCGCCTTGAAGCCGCGCGCAGGTTGATCCCGCGCAGGTTTCGTAACACGACACCTATCTGCCTCGACAAGAATCGTTTTTTGTCTTTCTCGTAATACAGATGGCGATTGGCATGGACGAGTTCAAGAAATTTCTTCACCCCATGAGTCGGAAAAGAAATTGTGCCATCCATGTACCCTTCGCCCACTGCCATCTCCGGCGAGGTCAGCAATTTTGCGACCGCCCCCTTGGTATGAAGCCTTATCGTGGCTTCGATGCCATTCACTTCCCCTTGGAACGTCTTTTTCTTGCCATTGGGGAGCACAACGTACAAAACGCCACGTTTCACGAAGTCACGAAGAAGTTTTTCCATGATTACAGTGCACCCTGAATTTCACAATAACTCCCCTCATTGCCTGCGGTGTTCACGATGCCACCGCTATCATTCATCACTATCCCGAACCGTCGTGGGCAAATTCGTCAACCTTGTTCGTCAACCTTGCCGCGCTTTAAAGCGGGGGTTACGCTTGTTCACAACGTAGACACGACGGCCCCGTCTGACGATTTGACAGTTCTTGTCACGTTTTTTCAACGTCTTGAGTGAAGAAGCACAACGCATAATTTCGATGTCTTTGCACGGTTGGTGGAGAGAGAGAATGCCTGCCTGCAAGAAGCAGAGAGAAAAGCAACGGCACGTACGACAGCGTAACGCCCCATGTCGCGCTGACGTGAAACGCTATGCAACGGCGATGCCTTGAACTTCATAAGACCGAAGGCACTTTGGCGTTTTCGCTTGCGAAACACCGCCCAACACCCTCGCTTCAAGCATTGGCCGCTTCAAGCAACGGTCGCGAAATAACCGCATTGTCTGCATACAGAGACCACGTTATCTGCGGAACAATAACCATGCCTCCGCCACAAGGCTGGAGAACGGTAACCATGCCTCCGCCACAAGGCTGGAGAACGGTAACCACGCCTCCGCCACAAGGCTGGAGAACAGTAACCACGCCTCCGTCACGAGGAAAGGTCGCCCCTTTGTCGAGAGTGTTGTATAGTGATTGCTTTCATGGGTGTCAAGTTGTAGGTTGTCGCATCACAGGACACCCTTGCAGAAACGCATTTCTTTGGCCTCTCTTTGGCCTCTCCTTTTTTGTTCGTCACGCTCCATGTCTACGCCCTCCCCATCTGTCGCGCCGCTCACGACCTCCCCAGATGCTAAGACAAAAACGGCGGATGTGTTTGGCTTTGCCCCGACCCCCGGTGCCGACTTAGAGACCGTCCCAAGCTACACGACGCCGGCAGCGGAATATGTTCCCGCTATCGACCCGCACTTCCTGTTTGACCCGCAAACGACCATGGCATTGTTGGCGGGGTTCAAATTCAATCGCCGCGTCATGGTGCAGGGATTTCATGGGACCGGGAAGTCATCGCATGTTGAACAGGTGGCTGCCCGGCTGAATTGGCCTTGCGTGCGGATTAACCTCGATTCTCATATCAGCCGGATGGATTTGCTTGGCAAAGACGTTATCCGTCTCGATCAGGGAAAACAGGTCAGTGATTTTCACGACGGCATTCTTACATGGGCGTTGCAACGCAATGTCGCCGTCTGTTTCGACGAGTACGACGCCGGACGCCCCGACGTCATGTTTGTCATTCAGCGCATCCTGGAATCCGAGGGGAAATTGACCCTTCTCGATCAATCCAAGGTGCTCACCCCTCACAACAGTTTTCGTCTGTTTGCGACCACAAACACGGTGGGACTTGGCGATGACACAGGGTTGTATCACGGCACGCAGCCTCTCAACCAAGGGCAGCTCGATCGCTGGCACATTGTGACGGCGTTGAACTATCTCTCACACGATCAGGAAGTGGCGGTTATCCGACAACGGCTGGCGGGCATGATGGCGTCGCAGCTGTTTGACCGTACCCTTGATGACGAGGCCCTGATCGAGCGCATGGTGGACGTGGCTGCGCAAACCCGCGTCGGGTTCAAGGCGGGCGACGTTTCGACCGTTATGAGCCCCCGAACGGTAATCAGTTGGGTAGAAAACACCCTGATATTTGGTGATCCGGCTTTCGCCTTTCGCCTATCCTTCTTGAATCGGTGCGACAGCGGTGAGCGGGATATCTTTGCCACCTACTACGAAAAAGACTTTGGCGAGTCGCCGATCGACGACTCCGCTAGCACGGAGTAACCCCTTAGCGGCCGGGTGCTCGATAATCGGCGCTTTGGTGTTTGCCCAGCAACACGCACCTCCTATTCACAAAGAGTGCGCGAATTGGGCTTTCAGGACCTTCTCTTCGAGGTCGTGATTGGCATCGAACAGCAGAGTCGCGGCAAGTGGGCTTTCCCGCACAAAAACTGAGGCGATATTGTCTAGCTCTTGGTTGTCGGCGACGGCGTAGACTGGTCGCTTCTTGCTTTCCAGCACGCGAAACTCGACCTCTGCTGCTGCATCGAGCAGGGCGCCGCGCCATCGCGGGCGAAACGGGTTAATTGATGTCAATGCCAAAAGCCGCCCATTGAGCGGAATGATGGGGCCGCCAGCCGATTGGTTGTAGGCCGTTGATCCCGCGGGGGTCGAGACCAGGAGCCCATCAGCATAAAGCCGCTTGATCCGCGCAATGCCATCCACGTGTACCGAGAAGCAGGCGGCTTGTGCCGTGCGCCGATGCACCGAAATTTCGTTATACGCCAGATAACTCCCCGGCCGTCTGCCCGTTGCCGGGGGCGTTTCACGTGAAACGCTGGTTTGCGTCTCTTGTTGTCCGGTGCGTTGAGGGCTGCGGGAGGCGGGACGGCCCCCAGCGGAGACGCAGCAAACAACATCCATCTCCAAGGGATGAATGGCATAACGTCGTGCCGACCGAATGCGTTCTATGAGCCGGTCATCATCGAATTTGTTCATCAAGAACCCGACATGCCCAAGATTCATCCCGAAAATAGCTGGAACGGGCAGGCCATCGCGTTGCCGGTCACCAATCTTTTGCAGCAGTTTCAGCATTGTCCCATCGCCGCCTAGGGGGATAACCACCTCGGCGTGCTCGAGCTCCTCATGGACATATTTCGCGCGCATCGCTTGAATGGTTCGCCGCACCCGTGGCCGCATGATGGGATCGCTGTAGAAACAAAGCCTCATAACAAGAAGCCGTCATCCCCTCCTCCGTAGGACGGTGGCAGCACGTCATCAATGGGGGGGGGCATCTCTCCAAGCCCCTCGACCCCTCCTCCCCCCTCTGCCGGGCCAGAGGCGGGGGGCTCCCACGACTGTTCAGGTGGGACAAAGGAGGCTGGCAAAAAGGCGTCGCCAAACAGGATCACGCTGTCCCCCGACCCGCTGCCAATCACGACATCGCTATAGCCATCGTTGTTAATGTCGCCGCCCGCGACCGACTTGCCGAGCCCCCGCCCCGACTGATCGCCCACAATGCTAAAACCATTGGCGATGGGCAATTCGTCGGCATGGATCATGCGTCGCATGAACCCATCACCGCTATCGTCGTTCGCCTCAAGGGTGCCATACTCCTTGCTGGCTTGCCCCCAAATGATGTACGCAGCCCCTGCACCGTTGGCATCGAGGTTTGCGCCTCCGGTGTCGCCGGGGGCACCGATGATAATGTCATCGTAGCCATCATTGTTCAGGTCGCCTGCTGCCGCGGTGGACTCACCGAGTTTCGTCGTATTGCCAACGCCCTCAATCACAAACCCGTCGCTTGGTGCCAAGGAAGACGTGTCAATCGTGGCGAGGGGGTCAGCCGAATTGCTGCTCGCCGTGATCGCACGCCCCCAGATCACGTAGGCAACCCCCGATCCGTTGGTGAAACCGCTCTTTGCCTGCGTCCCCCCATCATCGTTGCCCTGACTGCCCGCCAGGATGTCGGCAAAGCCATCGCCGTTCAAATCGCCGACGGCGCTAACCGAGATGCCAAACTTATCGAATTTGTCATCGCCCTTGATCGACAACCCGTCATTTACACGCAAGTCGTCAACATCAAGGGTGCGTTGCATAATGCCGTTACGGTCGTTCACCTCCCCATAGGCGATGTCTTCGTCGCGCCCCCACAACAACAAGACCTCCCCCGCCCAGGTGTGGGCATCGCTGTCGCAGTACACACCAATAACGAGGTCTTCGAGTCCATCGCCATTAAAATCAGCCGTCGCATCGAGCGAGAAGCCAAGGTAGTCCGACGAGCCGTTGCTCTCGATATGAAAACCTTCCTCTTTGGTCAAATCTGATACGTCCAGAGTCCGTGATGCCCCCGTCCCTGTCCCCACGAGCGTGCCATAGTCGGTCGAGTTCTTTCCCCAGATAACATAGGCCTTGCCGGCGCTTCCAAGGCCGTTGCTGCTGTTGGCAAAGCGTTCGCCGACGACAATGTCGTCGTAACCATCGTTATTGATATCGCCCGCAATGTTCACCGCCCAGCCGAAGTGATCACCGCCATCGTCTCCCATGAGCATCACCCCTTCATTTGCTGAAAGCGATTGGACATTTATATCGCCGCGCGTCCCTTCTTTGCCCCAAATGAGGTGTGCTGTCCCGCTGTTGTCTTTCGTCCCGATGATGATGTCGCCGATGCCGTCGCCGTTCACATCGCCGCCCAAATTGACGCCCCGTCCGAACGATCCCGAACCGGACAAGACGAAGCCATCGGTCTCCGCCATGTTATCCAAATCGGTTGTCCTAATGTCTTGCGACGGGGTGCCAAAATCTTTGCCAGCTTTGCCATAAAGCAGGTAAGCCTTGTTTTGCCCTTCAGCACCGAGGAGGATGTCGGCATAGCCATCATTGTTGATGTCGCCAATATCCGAGACGATGCCTAGCGAGGATGCGGTGCTTTCGAGCATTGCCCCCTGGCCGTCGGTAACTGCGGATAACTGAACCGTTTCTGAATGAATCAAGAAAAGCGTCACGACCACCGGGGTGGTTTTGTCACCATCGGCATCACTGGCGATCACCTCAACCGTATTGCTCCCCAAAGCAAGCAACGACTCGTTGACAACAAGGTGCGTGCCCGTCGTGTTCAGGGAAAAAACAGCCCCTGATGCGCCGCCACTGTCATTCGACAACGCATAGGTCAACGCCCCATCCCCCCCCGAAAACAACCCCGACAGGGCAATATCGACTGGGGTGTCAGCCTGTGTCTGCGAAAAACTGGTTGTGGCATTACTCACAGCCACCGGCAACAGATCGGTCAAGGAGACCGTCACCACAACACTTGCCGGATCGTTATCGGCATCGGTGACGACTACCGTTACTGTGTTGTTGCCCTCAGCAAGCAACGACTTAGTGACAACAATGTCTGTTCCCGCCGTGTTTAAGGAAAAAATTGCCCCTGATGCGCCGCCACTGTCATTTGACAATGCATAGGTCAACGCGCCATCCCCTCCCGAAAACAACCCTGATAGGGCAATATCGACTGGGGTCTCGGCCCGTGTCTGCGAGAAACTGGTTGTGGCATTGCTCTCGGCTACCGGCAACAGATCGGTCAAGGAGACCGTCACCACAACACTTGCCGGATCGTTATCGGCATCGGTGACGACTACCGTTACTGTGTTGGCGCCCTCAGCAAGCAACGACTTATTGACAACAATGTCTGTTCCCGCCGTGTTCAGGGAAAAAATTGGCCCCGATGCGCCGCCACTGTCATTCGACAACGCATAGGTCAACGCCCCATTGCCGCCCAAAAACAACGATGATAGGGCAATATCGACTGAGGTCTCGGCCCGTGTCTGCGAAAAACTGGTTGTGGCATTGCTCGCGACCGACGGCACCGATTGGTCGTAGATATTCAGGGTGATCGCAACCTGCTCCTTGTCGCCATCACTGTCGGTTGCCGTCAGGGCAAAACTATGTTCCCCGACCCCAAAGTCGTTAGAATCCACCTTTAAGGTAAGGGCCGAGGTATCTAACGTAATGTTTTGTGAAGGAGACACACTGTACACAAGTGCCCCATTCCCACCTTCGAAAAAACCACCAAAGCTTTGGGAATGGGTCTCACCTGTGCTCGAAAGACTCCACACGAGTGCTTCGGATTGCGATGTCGTTACCTGCTCGTCATTATCATAGACGTACGTGATCGTCGTCAGTGCTGTGCTGTTCGTTGCAGCATCGAGTGCCTGAATCGTCAAGGTATAAGTGCCCAGGGCGGGGGCTTGGGCCTGCGCCGACGACGAAATTTCAATCTCATTGTTGGCATCATTCACTGCGGCAAGAAAATCCTCGCCTCCCGAATGATCGATAACAGAGAACTGAACCAAAGCATTGGACGTTTCGGCAAAATCCGCGATGGATATTGCGTCCCCGTTCGTGTCCGTTGCTGGCGCACCCGATGAAAATTCCAACGAAGAAGCATCGGTTGCAAACACCTCAGCGACAGAGGAAATCGTGCCACTCGCCGCCGCTGGCACGTCATCAGCACAGGCCACCAAAGCAAACAAAGGCAATAAGAACAGCGAAGACCCGTCATGGTTCTTGCCCCTCTTTTTCTCTTCTTCACGTGCGACACGTGCGACACGTGCGACACGTGATACCGAAGGGTGACTCAAAAGGAAAGTAGCCTGCATCATTTTCTCCACAAGGGGGTTGAGGTATTGTTCAATCAGAATAATGGCACACCAGCTGTCATGCGCTCCAACAACAGGCAAAAGGAATC
>JAHZLG010000183.1 GCA_022599995.1 Alphaproteobacteria bacterium
TCTTGTTGTTTGTTGTTGTTCACGCGTCTGCTAAAGACGAATTCTTAAGTGCAATCATCAGCAACCGTAAGATTGCCTTGGCATGGCCCGCACTTTTCGAATCCCGTTGCCCGCTACAATGTTGTTCCATTGTATCACACTTTCGTGATAAATGCATCAAAAATAATATTAGAGGTAAGACTGGCCTTGCACATAGAAGGGAAATAGAACGTAGGATTGATAACTAAGGGTGAGCGGTCGAGCAGCGTCGCGGTCTGAAGAATGCGCGCAAGAGATCGGTGCTTTCTTGCTCAGCGACTCCGTCGTAGATTTCGGGACGATGGGGTAATTTGGTTAGGGCACCGAGGCCGCCACGTTTTTCCGCACGCACCCCCACATAAAGTTGCGACACGCGCGCGAGCGAAATGGCACCGGCACACATCACGCACGGCTCTAGGGTGACGTAAAGGGCGAACCCGGAAAGGTACTGGGAATGATGACGGCGCATCCCGCGATCAAGCACCTGCATTTCTGCATGGGCTAGAACATTCCCTTGGCACTCGACCGCATTTGCCGCCGCCGCGGTCACGCGGCCATGGGGGTCGACAAGGAGAGCTGCTATGGGCACCTCACCGTGTCGAGCGGCACAGCGAGCAAGGCGCAAGGCTTGGTGCATCCGAACGCTTGGCATCATCGATTGTGTGAATTTCATGACCTTGCAAGACCTCGTGATCTAGCGAACTGTCGCACCGGATTGTTTGGTTGGGATCGTCATGAATGGTCAGCATTGTACCATAGATGCGGTTTTTATACCAGCAAGAAACACGGGGACGCGCCTATTCCAACATGGCGGAAACCATGGCGTCGGGGTCGAGGTCGACCAAATCTTCCATGCCCTCGCCGAGCCCGACGCCGTAGACTTTGGCGCGATGGGTGTCGACGAGCCGGAGCAGCATGCCCCCCTTTGCACTGCCGTCGAGCTTCGTCACGATCACCCCCGACAGATCGACATATTGTCCAAACGTCGTGTACTGACTGAGGGCATTCATGCCGGTCGACGCCTCGAGTACCAACAAACGCGTATGGGGTGCTTCATCCCCACACTGCTTGCGCACGATGCGGATGATCTTGCTAAGCTGTGCCATCAGGTCTTGCCGATTTTGCAGCCGTCCGGCGGTGTCGATCAGCAGGAGATCGTAGTCGGCAGCTGCGGTGCATGCGCGGTAGCAAAGGGCGGCGGGGTCTTCTCCCGGGGCACCGGTGATGATGTCGACGCCGACGCGCTGGCAGAGCAACTCGAGCTGCTCGCTGGCCGCCGAGCGAAACGTGTCGGCTGCCACCACCATGACCTTCAAGCCCTGCTGGTGGTATCGTGCCGCCAATTTGCCGACGGTGGTCGTTTTGCCCGCCCCATTCACCCCGACCATCAGCACCACATGCGGACGGGGCGAAGCAGCAATGACCAAAGACGCTTGCGCTTGTTGCAGCAGTCCGGTGAAGCGTTCGCGCAGGGCATCGATCCCCTTGGCTTCGGCTTCTTTTGCCCATTGCTCGGATAGTTTCACCCCGACATCGATGGCGAGCAATTTGTTCTCGAGGGTGGCAACGTCTTGGGGCGACAACGGCGTGTCGGCGCTTAAGCCCAGTGTTTGCCTAAGTCCGGTGAGGGCGCGTCGCCATCGACTGCCTTGCTTGTCGGCAAGGGGTGCCTCGGATGATGGGGGGGAAGAAGACGACATGATGCGACGGCAATCAATAAGAGGGAGAAATCACGGGGCGACAACGGCCGCATGCGCAACAGGGGCAAGGTGACCAAGAGCAGTCGTCCCCTCGATTGCTGTGACGGTGACCGCGACCAGGTCTCCTTTTGCGGGCAACGTCATTGCTGGTGGTTCGCCATTTGCGTTCGATGCGTTCGATGCGTTCGATGCTACCGATGCCTCCAATGCTACCGATGCCTCCGATGCGTTCGATGCGCTCGGTGCGACCGATGCGCGCACGGTGGCAAATTGTCCGGTTTTCCCCTGCACCATGCCCGTGCTCGCATCGATCGATTCGACCACAACCCCCGTCGTCGTGCCAACCAACCCTTGCAGGTAGGTTGCAACCCGCCCTGCACAATCGGCGCGAAGCGTGGCAGCGCGCGCGCGTCGGATTGCGAGAGGAATTTGCGGCATGCGAGCCGCCGGCGTGCCCGCGCGCGGGGAGTACGGAAACACATGCCCCCAAACAACGCCAAGATCGTGAAGATGCCGACGGGTGTTTTCGTGTTGTTCGTCGGTCTCGGTGGGGAAGCCCGCGATCACATCGGCACCGATAATCACATCGGGGCGACGGTCTCTCATCGCCCGCACAAAGGACTCGACATCCGATGCCGAGTGCCGCCGTCGCATGCGTTTCAGAATCAGATCGTCTCCCGATTGAAGCGACAGGTGCAAGTAGGGGGTGATCTGGGGAAATTCGGCAATCACGTCGATGAAACGATGATCGAGCGTCCCGTTATCGAGCGAGGACAACCGTACCCGCGGAATATCGGGAAAGGCAGTGCAAATCAGCCGAAGCAGCGACGCCAAATCGGCAGGGCCACTTTCGCCATCACTGGCAGGGAGGTCGTCCCCATAGGAGGAAATATCGACTCCGGTCAGCACTATCTCGGCAGGGCGGGGGTGCAGGTGGCGGATTTTCTCGATCACCGTGGTGGGGGGCACGGAAAGGCTGCGCCCGCGGCCTTGGGGGATAATGCAGAAGGTGCAATGGTGGTCGCAACCCGTTTGAATGGCGACATTGCGCCGCACGGGGGTTTGGTCATCGATGCTCGATACGCGGGCAGACGTCTGGGTTGATGGCAACGTTTGCGGCTTGGGATTGCTCTCCCCGACATTGGCATCGGCAGCAACATCATCGGCATTGGTATCGGCAGCAGCATTGGCGCGCTGGGTGCGCAGCATGGCTTGCCAGCGCGCGGGATCATTTTTGTGACCATTCGGCACGATGCCAACAACCCCATCGAGCTGGTGAAAGGCATCGGGCGTGATGGTCGCCGCACAGCCTGTGACCACCACACGATGCCCTTGCTTGGCAAGGCGGCGCACGGCTTGTTTTGACTGCCGCTCGGCTTCTTTGGTGACGGCGCAGGTGTTGACCACGGCGAGGGATATGCCAGCCTTTGCGAGACGGGTGCCAGCCTCTGCGAGAGGGCTGCCACCCTCTGCCAGAGGGGTTTCATTCTCGGCTGCCAAGATAGCGTGAATGGCGAGCGATTCCTCGTTGTTGAGCCGACACCCTAAGGTGACAATCGGAGCTGTTGCCATCACAGTGCTCTTGCGCGGGGCGAATGGAGGTTGCGCGCTGGAGGCGCGGTATTGCGCGCTGGGGGCGAAACGGGGGTGTCAAAAACAACGGGGCCAGCAAGATCAAGATGCAGGTCGCGTGCATGCGATGGGGAAGATGCATGAGCCCTATTGGCCACATTGGCCGTATTGGCTTTGCCGTCCTCGGCATTCGACGCGACAACGACCAATATTCCCCCGGGAAAGTGTAGGGCGTGCTCGGCAGGCAGCGGGTCGGTCATCCGTCCCGTTTTGATTCCAGCTGCGACAATGGCGCAGGCAGCCGTGCCACACGCTTGCGTTGCGCCAGCCCCGCGCTCCCAGACGTGCACGCGGGTGATAGGGGATGGGGACGTCTGCCCTGTATCTTGTGCAGTGACTGCAGTTACTGCGGTGCGCGCGGCGGTTTCCATGTCCTCAGAAGTGCCTGCGCTGTCCGCAGTCTCGACAAAGGACACATTGCCGCGGTTGGGGAAGATGTCGCGCTGGTGTTCGATCTGCTCGCCAAGACGTTGCCAGTCAGGAGGGAGAGTCGCGACAAACAACACGAGATGGGGGTTCCCCATATCGACAAAACAATAATCCACCAGCGAGGGAATCAGCGATGCCATCTCTTCGGGCAGCTCGGGGCGAAACAACCGCGGGTTGGCAAAGCGTGGCGTGCCCATCGCGACCGAGTAGCTGCCATCGGGGCGCAGGGTCGCGGTGTGATGCTTCACGTGGGTTTCGTTCTCCGGTGCGCCGATGGGTGATGGCTCGATCACGTTCAGCGCCAAGAGATGCGAAGCCGTTGCTGGTGAAGCTGTGGGCAATTCCGAAGGCGACTCTCGACGAGACGCCGACAAAAAATCAGGGTGATTCAGCAGAGCAAAAACCGCGCGCGTGCCGTTGCCGCATGCCTCGGCGCGGGTGCCGTCGGTGTTGAAAAACCAGATGGCCGGGATAGCGTCATTCACTGCGCCCTCACCCTCATTTCTATCCTCACCCTCACCCTCACCGGTTTGGTGACGATCGGATGGTGAAACCAGCACAATCACCTGGTCGGCAGGCGAATCAGCGTGTTGTCGTGATGCCCCCTCGGGGTTGTCGCCAGCCGTATAAAGCTCGGCGAGGGCAACAAGCTGATCTTGCGCCATAGCCGCCACATTGGCTGCCGAGTCGCACTCAACCACGACAAAGGTGTTGCCCGCGCCGTTCATGCAGTAATAGGCACCGCCCCTTGTGTCGCTAGCCATGGCGGGTGTTGCCCTCGGCAAAGATCGTGGCAATGACGAAGTGCGCCCGGGTGCTATGTCCCCAAGCGAGGCACGATGCCGGCACACTGACCTACTGAATCGGCGGCAGCGGCGGGGCTGGCGTGTCGGATTGATCGGCCATCCAACGAATAATGTTGGCACGGTCTTCGGCCTTCTTCATCCCGCCGAATGACATTTTCGTCCCCGGCACCGCCCGTGAGGGTTTTTCTAAGAAGGCATCCAGCTCATCATAACCCCACGTGCGATTGAGGTTGCGCATGGCCGAAGAGTAGGAAAAGCTTTCATTTTGCCCCGATACCGTGCCGACAATGCCGTACAGGTTAGGACCAATCTTATTGGCACCGCCACTGTTGAAGGTGTGACACGAGGTGCACCGCCGCATCAATTTCTCGCCTCGGCCGACGTCGGCATTGGCGAGCAATGTCGCGAAGTCAACGACAACAGCCTCTTGGCCATTGCCTGCTGCTGTTCCTTCGTCGCCTTCGATGGGATAGGCAAAGGCTTGGGCGTGGCCGTCACCGTGCTTATCATCGAAGATCATATCGGTGGCGAAATTCACGAGCATCAACACCAGCAAGCTGAGAATGATGGCACCTGAGATTTTCGTGGAGAGAAGAGGGTCTTTCATTGGGGGTCCGTTTATAGGCAGTATTCCGAAACAGTCCGACTATAGCGTTGACAACAGCAGGTATCAAGACCGCTGGCATTGCCGTAGGCGTCGTGTTCACGGCTGGAGGGCAGGGCGAAATGTCCGGATGGCGGCGGCGACGATGGCGGCGATGGCTTCTTCTGCCATATGATTAGGTGGCACACTAGTGTGCGAGGGGGGCGTACTGGTGTGCGAGGGGTCACCAAACAATTCGGGGGCAAGGGTGACTACCGCCTGCTTGCTGTGGACAAGCGACGACGGATAGGGAAAGTGCAGCCCATGCGGTTGCATTGCGCTGGTCACGGCAACCAGTGGCGTCCCGACCGCCATTGCCGCGTGGGCGACCGCGGAATCTCCGCCGATGACACCGGTGGCGGTGCGCAGCATGGAAACCACCGCGGCAAAGCAGGGCAAGTGGGGGAGGGGACGCGCATCGAAGCCGTTGGCACGCAGGGCAACAACTAATCCGATCCAATGGGAAAATTGACGCGCCGGGTCAGCGGTGGAGACGGCACACCAGACCACCTCGCCACCATCAGTGATGGGCACCTCATCCGTGCCGCCCTCAGCTAGACCAGCATCAGCTAGACGAGCATCAGCTAGACCAGCACCAGCTAGACCAGCATCAGCAAGATCGGTCGTTTGGGGATCATCGACCATGCCGGCGACAAGGAGGGGCCGATCGCGCAACCAAGATGCGACGACATGCCAGCCCTGCTCTATGATATGGACGGGCTCTGCCGTGGCACCGGGTGAATCGAGAGGGGGTTCTCGATGGCTCGAAGGCACAACTTCACGCAGAGGAACCACCACGCGAACGCGATCCTCCCACCTTGCCATCATTTCCGGCGGGTAGCGATAGCGATGCCACGTCGACGAGAGAAATGGGTCATCGCGAATCGCCAGCCCGGGCGGTGCGGCGTAGATGGTCGCGTTGATAGCCCATCCAAGGCACTCCGCCATCACGGGATTGCGCATCCGGCGGTCGACAAGCAAGGTGCCCGCCCCGCGCTGGGCAAGGGCGAGCAACAGATGACGGCGCGCCTTGCCGAGGGTAACAGGGGCAACGTGCGAAGCCCCCATAACAGCTTTGCGGGCGCACGTGATCAGGGTGATGCGGCCATCGGCATCGGGGTTGCCGGTGGCAAAGAAGGGTCGGACGTCCTCAATGCCGTGCCGCCGCTTTGGCAGGGGAAGCACCACAAGCACACGGATGTCATTGTCGGCGCCAGTGGTAACGTGCTCTGCGCCGACGGAGGCGAGGTAACGCGCCAACCAGCCGATCATGATGGCGTCGCCCAGTCCCGATTCCGCAACAAGCACCACGGTGTTCGGGTTGCGCTTCCAGTCTTTTGTCCGACGGCGCATGCGACGGTCGATCCAGTGCACAAACCGCCACCGCCGCGGCAATTTCACGGGTGGTATAGGGGTGTCTTGCGTGCTCTGCGGCGGTTGCCATGGCGCGCGGTGATGCTCGGTTTCTGGTTGCACGGTATCAGGCCGCGCAGAAGGGGTGAGCAACAGAGATAGCCAAGATAATCACTTCGCCACGATGCCGCGGGGCGCATAGGCAAGAGGCACTATGGCAGGGGGCACTTCATTGCCCCATGCCTCCCAGCCCGCAACGGTGTCGCGGGCGAAAAGCTCGATTCGTTTTTGCGTGGGGAACATGGCGGCAATGTTCTCGCGCACCTCGAGGGGTTTCATGGAATGAAGTTGGCGCGGGCTCGATACAAGCTGCCGGATGTTCCGTGCGCCGCGCGGTTGGGGAATGCGTCCGCGCTTGAACACCAAGCATAGTTCGCACTGCGACATGGTGTAGTAGCCTGGATTAGTCTGCATCTTGTCCCAGACAAAGGCGACGGTTGCCCATTTGAATGCCCACGCCTTGCCTAGCTCGATGGCTTGGTCGAGATGCGGATTGGTTGCCCACATGAACAGCAGGGCGTTTTCGGCAGCGATGGATGCGACCTGCAACTGCTTCAATCCGGCAAGGGTCACCGTGGCATAGTGACGGGCAGCACCGCCGCTTTGGGGGCCTCCCTTGCCGGTGTGCTGGAGCTGGCCTTTGTAGTCCCACGGGGGGTCGGTGTACAGAATATCGTACTTTTTATCGGGCAACGGAGGAAACATGGTGCCATCGTATGTTTTCGACTGCCCGTGTCAATTGTTATCGGCGGATTGGGTGCATGAGGCCGACACCTTTCCCCACCCCCCTCCCCTCCCCACCCCACCTTCCCGAAGGGTCGGGAGGGTGCCCCCCGCATCAGGCCGAGGGGTCGGGAGCCCCCCGCATCACATCAGAGCGAGAGGAGGGGTGCGCAAGTGGGATGGGGAGCCCCCCCGCAGACCATCAGAATTGTGCGGACTCGGTGGATGCCGCCAGGGCCATTGTCGACCCCGACCCGACGACTCCCGCCACGGCATCGAAATACCCCACGCCGACCTCGCGTTGATGCTTCACCGCCGTGAACCCGTGCGCAGTCGCCGCGAATTCGCGTTGCTGGAGGGCAGAGTACCCCGCCATTCCCGACTCATGATACGCTTTCGCAAGCTCGAACGTCGCAAGGTTGAGACTATGAAATCCTGCCAGGGTCACAAACTGGAATCGATACCCCATCGCCCCCAGCTCGCGCTGGAATTTGGCAATATCGGCTTCATCAAGGTGTTTCCGCCAGTTGAACGAGGGCGAGCAATTGTATGCCAGCATTTGATCA
>JAHZLG010000184.1 GCA_022599995.1 Alphaproteobacteria bacterium
CTACGCTGGGCTAACGTCATGTCCACCCCTGTGAACCATAGACGGTTAACAAACCCCACCCGCTGGCTCAAGCAAAAGGGCACTTGCCCCTTGGCTTAGAGTACGAGTGAGAAAGAAAAAAAGCCTCCTGCATCGCACCGAGGCGGGGGGTGCTAAGACAACGAACGGGTGGCGGCAATGCGCATCCCCAGTGCTTCGAGGGCAGCCATCGCGCCCTGCCCCGACGAAGCCCCCGCCGACTTGTCCGAAGAATCGGTGTGAGTCAAAAGCTCGGCTTCGGTGATACCGACGTGCCGGAGAATCTGCGCCCCGATACCATAGGCACGCTGGCGCTGCTTCTGCGCACCGGGTCTCGCCTCGGCAGGGATTGCTTCGAGGATTGGCATCTCCCTCCGCCCATTGAGCAACACAACCGCCCCATAGTGCCCCGCCACCGCCCGGAGTGCCGCCTGTAATTCTCCGCCACTGTTCAGCACGTCGGTGATCATGTCGACTTGGTGAATATGTACCCACGGCATCAACGACGATAACGCCGCTGGCGCCGACGCCGACGCCGATGACGATGGAGGGGTCTCAGGGGGGGAGCGAACAAAAGCATAGTGCTCGGCGCCCTCGATCGTGTCGGTGAAGACGTGTGCCTCGAATGTCCCGGCGTCGAGGGTAATCGTCCGCTGCCCGACAAATGTCACGAGGGGGTCGTGTTGCAGTCGCCACGCGATCAGGTCGGCAATTGTGCCGATGTTCAGGTCAAAACGTGCGACGAAGTCGACCAAGTCGTCGCGTCGCGCCATGCTCCCGTCGGGTTTCATGATTTCGCAAATCACTGCGGCAGGGGAGAGCCCCGCCATCCGGGCGAGGTCAACCGAGGCCTCTGTATGCCCTGCCCTTTTCAGGGTGCCTCCGGGGCGAGCAACCAGCGGAAACACGTGGCCGGGCGTTGTGATTGAATCGGGGGTTGCCTCACGCGCGATCGCGAGAGCAATCGTCTGGGCACGATCGTCTGCCGAGATACCCGTGGTGATCGTCGGGTGTCGCCCTTCGATCGATTCGGTGAAGGCTGTCCCCAACGACGAGGGGTGGCGCGGGGTCAGAGTCGCAAGCCCCAGCTGGCTGGCTTGCTGCTCGGTCAGTGCCAGGCAAACAAGGCCGCACGCCTGCTGTGCCATCATGGCGATCATCGACGGCGTCGCCATCTGTGCCGCCACGATCAGGTCGCCCTCGTTTTCACGATCTTCGTCATCGACCAAGACGATGGCACGTCCTTCGCGTATGTCATTGATCAACGTGGGAATGTCAGCCTTGATAGTGGCAAAATCGGACAAGGTTGGGGCTCCGGCAGAGTGATGCGAGGGAGATTGGGGGACGAGAATTAGAGGGAGAAGGGCACCCCCCTGCGCCGACCCTTAAGAAGGCCGGTGGGGACAAGGCGACTGCAAATTGGGGGTTATGATGACAAAAAGCAACACGGCATCGCAACGACAAGCAGCGTGCTGGCATGCAATCCTATTGTTGTGCCACGCAGTCCTGTTTCCCCCCTTGCCCGGGCAGAGGGCAATTTAGGGGTAGCCGCGCTCCTCGGCGAGCGCGCTGTCGCTCAGGTCTTCGCCGTGAATTTGCTCAAGCTCATCAATCTTGGCACTCAGCGACTTCACGGCCGCCACGGCGTAACGGGCAAAGACATCCACCTCAATGTTCACGGGATCGCCAACTTCCAATCGGTTCAAGAAGGTCTTTGCCAGCGTTTGCGGGATCAGGTTTACCGAGAACACGGCTCCCTCGATGGCATTGACCGTCAGCGACACGCCATCAACGGCGATGCTCCCTTTGCGGCTAACGAATTGGGTCAGGTCTGGATCGCCGAGCCTAAAACGAAACACCTGGCTCGCGAGGGTATCGAATTGTTGTCGTGCGGCGGCGTAGGGGGTTAGCGGGTGTTGTTCGGCGTCCTCCGATGGGACGCTTGCCTCAGCGGCTTTGGGGGCAATGCTGTCGCGTGCCAGCAAGGTGGCGGTGCCGTCAACGTGTCCGAGCACAAAATGCCCGTCCAGAGGGTTCGACGCGGTCATGGCAGGCTCAAGATGCACCCGACTGCCAACCTGCCACTGCTTCGTGCACGCGCGCGTTTCGGGTGATGTCTGTACGGCAAACACCGTTTCGGTTACGTTTTCCTGCTTGTGCTCCGCTTGGCTGATTTCGGCTTCCATTGCACGGTTGTCGGCTTCCATTGCAAGGCTGTCGGCTTCGATTGCAAGGCTGTCGGCACCCATTGCACGGCTGTCGGCACCGTCAGCGGTGTCGCCTACAAGGGCGTTTTCGTGGCAAGCAATAACGGTCAGGCACACCCCATCGACCGCAACGGAGGCACCCACCGGAAGCACCGGAAATGACCGTGCCGCAATGGTCTGGATGTGATCGGGTTGCGTTGCATCGATGGCCGTCACCGTCCCAAGGTGGCGAATTAACCCTGTAAACATACCGTCACCTTAAGACATGGGGGTGAAGAAGATCAATCATTTCGTCCTGTTGCCGGGTGCCGTCGGGATGAACGCCTTCGAGGTGCGAGGCTGCGGGGGACACGGCGAAGGTGCGCCGGTCGATGACTTGCCACGCAGGCGCAGTCGGGAGAGACGCCGGTTCTTCCGCCAGCATCCGTCGGCTTTCTCGGCCATCCCCGGGGGGGAGACCATCCCCGGGGGGAAGACCGTCCCCGGGTGAGACAGCAGGGGCAAGCTGGGCAGTGTGCAGCACAACCCCAAGCCGGGCAATACCGCCGGCGTATCCGTTGGCCAACTCCTTGTCGGCGCGCAACACTATCAGCCGGTCGATCATCCCCGCATCGTGAAGTGCGGCTGCGATTCGAGCCCCCGCTTCGACCAACACCGCTTGGACGTCGCTGTACGCGTAGAGGTTTTGCAGGGTCGCCACGATGTCGCGTTCCCCGTGCTCTGCCACGAACACCTTGGGCGAGTCGTCCGTCAGTCCTGCAAGTCGGACATTCAGGCGCGGGTTGTCGCTCTTCCAGGTTTGTGCCCCCACCAGCACCGCATCGTGCTGGCGACGCAGCGCATGGACATAGTGCTGGGCATAGTGCCCGGTGATCGCCGTGCGCTGCGGCACGCCAGCCCTAAGGGAGGCGATGCTGCCGTTGCGGTCACAAGCGATCTTCACGGTGACAAAGGGACGGTGGCGTTGGCGAGTGACCAAGTGGCTGGCGTGATGCAGGCGCAGCTGCCACACCAAATGGGCAACCTCGGGATCACGGCTTTCCCGGCCGGGTTGCTCGAGGCACTCGACTTCTAATCCGTGCTCTGCGCCCTGCGCGGCAAGCATGGCGATGCCTTGTCCCTGGGTACGGTGGTCGGGGTCGCGCAACCCGACGACGACGCGTCGCAACCGATGCGATGCCGCCAGCAGCAAGAGGGTCTCAACACACGGACGCGGGTGGCGGTCATGGGCGCACGGTTCAAGGGTGACATAGGCGGAAAGGGTCACCGAGGAATCCGATGTAAGCCGGTCTGCCAAGCTAGGGTTTGCTTGGATTTGTGCCGCGGCTCTCTCTTCGGCATGCGGGCGTCCGAATCGGGCGGTCGCCGTCTTGGCCAAAACGATGCCGTGGGAATCAACAAGGACGCACCCCACCGCGGGGTTCGCCCCGGTCAACCCTGCATGCTGCTGTGCGGCATACAAGGCAAGCCGCATCATTCGCGTGTCGGAGGAATGAGGCGGGTTGCCACTGCTGGCTATGGCTGTGTTTGTCGTCATGATCGGCCCTGCCGCCTACATAAATTCGCGAAGCATGGCCAGCAATGGCGCATTGGCAGCCGGCATGGCGACCTGATTGAGCTGGTTGCGCGCCACCCATTTTATGGGCTGTCCCTCTTTGCCGTAGGGGTCGCCCTCCCAGACTCGACACCCGTAGAGCAGCATAAGCCGTAACGGCGAACTCTCATTTTTGTCGCTGTTGTTGTCGCTGTTGTCGTTGCGGTCACCGTTGCTGTTACTCGTGCTAACGTTGCCGTTGTCGTTGTCGTCGCGGTCACCGTTGCGGTGATTGCCTCCGCTAATATGACTGGTGCGTTCAAGGCGGTCACCCCGATTGCCCCCACCGTCTTGGTGAGCAACACCTTCGTTGCCATGATGGCGACGAGGCATTTCCCCGGGTTGATACCCTGTTGGGAACGAGCCATTCCCTGCTGTGGCGAAGGTGATGGGGGCGAAGCACGCTTGGTCGGTCGTGATGCCCAGCTCCTCGTAAAGCTCGCGTTGCAGGGCATGGACGGGCGACTCGGCAAGCGGCAATGCGCCACCGATTCGCTCGCTCGCCGCCCATGCGCCCTCGGCCGAGGGTGTCCCCCCACCTCGTGGCCTGTCGCCCCCGTTTCCCCCCAAGACAACCTTACCCCCGGGGAATCCCCACAACCCCGAGAATGATTCGTGCTGACGACGCTGCGTCAACAGGACGTGCCCTGCCGAAGAGATCAATGCCGCCAGGACAATCAATTTCATGGGATAAGACCATACCGAAGTCTGCACACAAGACCGCTCACAAGACCGCTCATCGGTGGGCACTGCCTCCGCACGCGACACCACACAGAGCCTTACCTGTGATTGATAGCCTGACCGCCTGCCCGCGTGCCGTTTGTTGCCTCACGACGGCACCAAGGGCGGCAGAACGGGGTTATCGACATTCTTGGGAGGGTTTGCGGTAAGCAGGTCGGTCTGATCAACATCATCGAAAACATCAGACCATTCGCCGCGCGTGGCAGCAAGCGAGTATTCCGTTGCCCGACTTTCAAAGAAATTGGCGTGCTCTTGAATCCCCAACGATTCTTCCAGCCAGGGGAGGGGGTGCTCTTGAACGTTATACTCAGGCTTCAGGTGGAGTTGCTGCAGACGGATGTCGGCCATATATCGAATGTACAGCTTAATGTCATCGGGGGTCATGCCTTCTACCGCCCCCATCTCGAAGCTAAGGTCGATGAAGGCATCTTCCATTTTGACGATTTCGGTGCACGACAACTGCAGGTGCGCATTGAGCTTTGCTCGGTCAATCTGGGGGTTTTCGTCCAAAAACGTGTGGTACAGCTGGATGATAGACTCGGTATGCAGGGTCTCGTCGCGCATCGAATAGGCC
>JAHZLG010000185.1 GCA_022599995.1 Alphaproteobacteria bacterium
ATCAAGAAATGCGTCGGCACCACTCAAGGTGACTAGGGGGTCGAGGTGTATTTGGGAAGGGTTTTCGCGCGCAGTCGGATCGCAACATCGAGGGCGTTCTGCCGTCGCTCGAGGACGGTGATCTGTTGAATCATCCGAAGGGCAAGCGCATCACGTTGCTCAAGGGTCGCGGCGATGATCACCTGTTGGAGATAGTCTGCGACAAGCGTCTCATTTTGGCCGGCAATTTCGGCAACAAGGTCGGCCGCAGAGTCGAGTTGCTCGGTACGCAACGCATATTGCACGATCAGCAATTGAAGGGCACTAACGGCTTCTGGATCGTCGTTGTGCCAAGACCATAGCTGGTTACGCCACTGCGCCACTTGTTGATTCAGCGCGGGATCGTCGTAGGCACTATCTACGCTGGCGCGTATCAAGGTAAGGGTGACCTCGGCAAAAAACTGGTCGAAGGGAGACAGGGTCGGCCCTTGCCGATCGCCAATATTCGGCAGCTGGGTCGCTTCGGCAATGGCATTCAGACGAACAAAGAATTGCTCTCTCAGCTGGGCAGACCCGCGCAGGATTTGGATAACAAGGAGCTCGCTCAGCCGTTCTATCCGACGCTGGGCCGCGGTCTTCCCATCGACCACCCCGCCGGGGTCGATGGCAGAAAATGCCCCCGTGTTGAGTGCCGCGCGCAGGTTCTGGTCGACCCGTCGTTGGCTTTGCGACAGGGACTCGCCCGGTTGGATGGGCGCATCGGCGAGAAGGACGAATGCCTCGGATTGGGCGGCGATCTGATCAATGTACGGCACGAGCGTGGCAGCCGTCGCCAATTGGTTCTGCTCAAGAAGCAGCGCCATCACGCGCAGTAACACCGCATCACGGTCGCGCGCATCGGTGAACAGGTTAGCGGTGCGAAATGCATCGGCGAGTTGGCCCAGGCGGGTTTGGTTTTCGGCAAGGGAGGTTAGCGCAAAAAGCCGCTGGGAAGCCGTAACGCGCCCGCCAAGCTGGGAAGCCGCATTAACCGCAAACCCCATGAACACCCCGCCGTCAGTGCGGCCGTAATCGGAGGTGAGGCGATGCGCAAGGGTGCTCCAGCTCGCAATCTGTGCTGCGGGGCTCTGTATCCTGCGCACGACTTGAATGGCAATTTCGGGAAACCCATGGTCTAAGGCGAGGGTCTGCACATCGATGAGGGCAATGTCTCCCCCCGAGTTGATCGTAACCCCGAGCAGCTGTTGCAACAACCGCTCGGCCACGTCTCGCCTGTTGAGTGAGGTGAGATGGGGGATCAGCGACGGCACATCCAGGGCACGGATAGCCGCCTCGTTGTTTATATCGCTCGGCACGAAGAGGGCATCAAGCTCGCGCTCGATGGTCGATCCGATCAATGCGCCGAACCTCTCGGGGCGGGTTTCGGATAGCTGACGCCACCGCCCCAGGCGGACGGCTGGCGTGTCGGGGGCGATAACTTTCGTTGCGTCAATCAACCCTTGCCAATTCCCTGTGACCCGATACACGAAATAGATGTTATCCCATACGGTGTGCCATGCCGCCTCTTCCTCGCCGCTGCGTCGGGGCGCGGAAGAGGCGGTGATGTCGGCATTCGTTTGCTTTATGTCGGCGATCGTCTCGCGCAGTGTCTCATCGGCGAGGTTTAGCTCGCCACGGTTAATCTGGCTGCGGGCGATCTCGGTGTGTGCCAACGCGCGATAGGCGGGTGTCTCGATGGCACTTGCAAGGCGGCGGGCGGCATTTTCGGCGCCTCCTTGGTCGTAGGCAAGGACGAGAGCCGCGGCAATCGCATCACGCGCCCGCTGGCTTGACAGCCGATTGCCCAACGCCCGGTAATCCCGCCACTGTTGCGGAACGGCTTCTTCAATGCCTTGGGCGATGCCGGGGTGGGGGAGTCCGCCGATCAAGATGAGCAACCCAACCAAAAGCACGCTCGCCCGGGCCGAATGGCCTAGTGCCATCCCGGTCACGCGGCTTGCCGTACCAAACGCACACCACAAGAAAGAAGAACGAGACAAAATCACGAGTCAAAAGTAAGCAAAAACCGAGTCTTGCCGTCCCTTGTATGAGTTAATTTTCCTTGCAACCGAAGAAATCCGAGCAACAAATGGGGGTAACAAATGGGGGTAACGCGCACCATACGAACCACCGCGCACAACGCCACATTCACGCGTCGAAAACGGTGCCCCGCCCCGCCCCTTCACGCCTCCCCCTTCCCTCGCCCCTCTTTCACCAATGCCAAAGCACCGGGAGCAAGTGATGGTTCTGTGCCCACCACACGGCGTATTCGAACGGCAATGCGAGCAAAAGCAACGATGCTTCATAGACCGTTTTCCAGACCAACTTGCCATTCGGGGCAATGGGGCGGGGCCACTCTTTCGGGGCTACCCGTCCGGCCCAACGCGGCACACGGTGCATATAGGTGGCATAGTCGTCGCCAAATCGCTCTAGCAGATGGATTTCCTCCCGTCTGATGGTGCGATCGAAGATTAACCACGCAGACACCCCCAGCAGAGCCGCCAAAACAAGGCTTCCATGGAGCAAGCCTATCCCCGTAACTGCCAGCACCCACCCTACATAGAGCGGATTGCGGCTAAAACTGAACGGTCCCGTTTGAATGAGACGAAAGTTTTTGTGCCCTCCGATCCAGACGGTCGCCAACGCACGGTAGCCTATGCCAAGCAAGATCAACGCCACCCCAGCACTGAGACAGATCACAGCCCCATCGGTAAGATGACTCGGCATTGCGGCAAATGTCCCCCAGGTAACCGATGCTAAGACAACATAGGCAAGCAACAACCCGCCAAAACACCACTTGCGCAGGCGTTGCGAGACCGTATGAGAGCGAGGGCGTGACGGGTGATCTGACATATAATTCGATCAAGGCGTTCGAGAGAGAGGGTAACGGACGAAAGCAATGTGTACACGCTGACCGCGGTGACATGCGCCTCCCATCCATTGCCGTGGCGATCCGACCGAATTACTCCCATCAACGGGCAGGTCGATCGCGGCAGGCTAGGCAGCACATACGGCTATGAGGTCGGCGACGGCGAGGCTGGATTGGTCGAGGGGACAGCCGAGGAGCTGTGCTCGAAGGGATTGCTGGGATGCCGCGGAATACGGGACGCCAAAATGAGCGACACGAAGGCCATAGCGGCACCAAGCAAAAACACCCACATCGGGGAGGTTAGCCAAAGAATACCAAACAGCACGGGAATGACGACTGCGGCAATATGGTTGATGGTAAAACTCACGGCGGCGGTGCTAGGGATGTCCTCGCGCTGGGCAATCTTATGGAGGTAACTCTTAATGGCAATGGCGAATGCGAAGAATATATGATCCAAAACGTAGAGCCCTGCCGCAACTGTGCCGCTGGTCACGAAGGCGTAGCCGATAAAGATTCCAATCAAACCCAGATATTCAAACACCAGCGAGGCGCGTTCGCCGTATCGCTTCACAATGCGCCCCACACCTGGCGCAATAATCGCCGAGATAAGATGGTTGAGAAAGAACAAAGTGGCGATCTGGAAGGGAGAGAAGCCGAATTTCTCGACCATCATGAACCCTGCAAAGACCATGAAGATTTGTCGTCGCGCCCCGCTCATGAACACGAGGGCGTAGTAGAGACTATATCGACGGCGAATCACA
>JAHZLG010000186.1 GCA_022599995.1 Alphaproteobacteria bacterium
CTCCAGCTTACTTGTCGGGGCAGGGTTGCAGGGATTCGGGTTTTTTGATTTCACGATTCCTGGCTTGTTCATGGCGATCATTGGGCTTGTCTACATTTGCTTCTTGTTGCCGGTAACACTGCTTGAACACAAGGGGTCGTCGGAGAAATCGCATCGTACGGCGGCGCGTCCGTTCTTCGTTCACTATGAAATTAGGCCTGCGACCGGGTTGGGCGGCAAAAGGGTCACCGATGTGCTTCAAGCCGAACTCAATTCATTCTACGTCCTTGCCATCAATCGTCAGGGCAAAACCATCCACGGGCCTTTTGTAGACGACTTCCTGATGGTCGGCGATAAAATAGCCATGATTGGCACGAAGGATGATATTGCCGAACTTATTATCCGCCAAGAAAATGCTTTTGTTTCATCGGAAAGCGTTCTTCATACCCCTGCCTCGGCGGTGGCCTCCCCTTTTCGTCTGGGAAGCACGATTGGGTCGCTGACGGGACTCGGTGGACTGGCTGACTTGCGTCAATTCGCGCCGATGGCTGTCGCGGAGGTTTTTGTTCCGCCAAATTCGCGACTTATTGGAACCTCGTCCGATGATTCCTCGTTCGCGCTGTCTAAGCACTGCACGATAATTGGCCGGGAATGGCTGCACAAACGCCCCGAGAAGCACCTGGCACTTTTTCAGCGTTCACGCCTTCGCGCGGGAGATGTGCTGATCATTCAAGGCAAACGGGAAGAGCTTGTGACGCTCGAATCCGATCCCGATCTGGTTACGATGAGCCGACAAAATGCTGACCCAGCCCTTGCGAAAAAAGCCCCGTTGGCTGCGGGTATCTTTGCTGGCGTTATTCTTTGTTCGGCATTCGATATTCTGAACATTGCTGCGGCAAGCTTTGTTGGTGCACTGATGATGATGGCCTTTCGGATCATTTCCATTGAGCGTGCATTCCGTGTCCTAGACCGCAAGGTGATTTTTGTTATCGCGTCAACTCTTGCCCTTGGTAAGGCCCTGGAGGCTACTGGGGGCAGCGAATTCCTTGCGTCGATCTGGGTTCAGCACACCGCGGGATGGTCGACTCCACTCTCACTTGCGGTCTTCTTTGTGCTTGTCGCGTTTTCAAGCAATGTCGTCTCGACCAAGGTTGCTGCTGTGCTGTACACGCCGATTGCGATTGCGATTGCCCAAGCTATTGGTGTCCCGGTTGCTCCTTTCGCGATAGCTGTTATCTTTGGAGCCAATTGTGCTTTCGCTTCGCCGATCGGCTACCAAACAAACCTATTGGTCATGCAAACAGGGCAATATCGGTTCAGCGATTTTCTTCGGGGTGGGTTGCCGCTCTTGATTATCGCGTGCTTCTCGTTTGCTCTTCTTTCCTATTTTTGGTTTTTCCCCTCCTAGATTTTGTCGAGCAACCCACGTGCTCCACAAACCACCTCGGCCGCTATAGGCTGCCTTCTTCCCAATCATTGGTGTGTGTTGGTCGCGTGACGCCTGAGAGTATGCTCCCTGACCTTCTATGGCTTTTTTGAGGGGCTTATTGCTGTCAGGGTTTTGAATATCCATCCCATTTGCTCGGGCGCGACCAACCTATGCACCCCCTGCGCCCAATCTGCGGCTTGGTGTGGCGTTGTCGCTATGGACTTCATCTGTAGTAATTCGATGATCCCTAAGTCTAGAAGAAATTGCCCTTGCGAGCAGACAGTAGAGTCTACATATTCTGCTAGCTCACGTTGTAACGCGCCAAAATCCACGTGTGCGGTAATGTCTGCAGTCCCCGGGTGATCGAGTGGAGAAGCCTTGGCACCCCCGCGAATCGCCTGGATAGTGTCATTTGCTTTCTTGGGATTTTGCGCTTCATACCCATAGTCGCAAATGAAGATAGCACCGGAGTGTTTTGTCACCCATTCCCCTAGAGCCTGAATCCACAATGCATCATAGGGACGGCACTCGACCGAGAATCGTGAAGACAAGTGTCTTTCTTTTTCCTGTTCGATTGTTGTTCGCATGCTTGCGCAAAGCAACGTCTTTGCTTTTTCGGCGCTGATTGGCCGCGTATCCCATACAAATTTGTTATTTTCGCGCGCAACGCACCGCTGGAACCACTGCCACATCTGATCATCGTCGCGGACGCAACTGACTTGCTCGACGGGAAAGCAGTCAAAAAACTCATTCGCAATGAAAACGGTAGGATTGTCACCGTGCCAGCTTGTTGGTTCTGCTCTGTTTTCTTGAGTTACGAGCTCGTGCCCCTCTCGAGGGGTAAGCCAGAATTTTTTCTGTGGATAAGAGGCAAGACATTCCTTTTGTTGTTGACGCAACGTTTTGCTTGTTTCCAAAAGCCAAACAGTGGGGAAGCATTCTTTTCGTTTCAATTGATGCAGCACGTCGTGCATAAGCGTTCCTCGGCCGGGGCCTAGCTCCACGATATTCCAGTGTTTTGGGCTGCCAAGCTGCTGCCAAACGTGCAGGCACCACAACCCGACTATCGCCCCATAAAAACCGCTTATTTCCGGGGCTGTCGTAAAGTCTCCGTCCTTGCCAATGACCTGCTCTCTGTTGTAGTAGCCGCCTGTTCGATGGGTCAGTGCAATATTCATATATGAACCCACCGACAGGGCTTGGTTTCTCCGCAGGTAGCGATGAAGCAGCTCCTCAAGGGTGTGTCCTTGTGTCAGGATTTGTTCTCCACGAGGTAGTCGGTTAGTGCACGCAGGTCTTGGACGGCAATTGTGGGGGGCTGTGTCCAGTTTTCGGGTAGGTGCTCCTGCCAGTCTTCCAGACCTTCTTTTCGGTGAAGCCATGCTGCCTGCCATCCTGCATTGCGTGCTCCCGTGATGTCCCAGTAATTGCTCGATACAAGCAAGGTCTCGTTTGGGTGTGCTTGCGTTGCCTGACAGAAATGGTGGTAAACAGCCGGGTCGGGTTTGAATGAGTGAACGGGCTCGACCGTGATCACTCCAGACAGTTCGTTGATGACCTCTTCAAGCAAGATGCTAAGGCTTTTCTTGTTTCCATTGGAAAAAGCCCAGCAACTGTATCCAGCTTCGCCGAGAGCTCTCAGGCAAGGCAGAGTCGCTTCGAATGGCTTGAGTGATGTCCAAGCACTAAGCAAGGCAGCTTCCGTTTTCGATGTGAGCACGACCCGGTGTTTTTTGCATGTGCTTTCGAGCGCGAATCGGGTGACTGAATCAAAGTCCTCATGTCGCTTCATGCTGTTTTGTCGCCACGTGATTGCAATTTGCTCTTCGCGCCAGTTGGCGGCGAACTGCTTCGGGTTTTCGATAGCGTGCGCTTGAATCATCGTCGCAATCGATGCGGTGTCGTAGAGCGTGCCGTAGATGTCAAATGCAATGGTTGGGGTCATCGTGCGCGATC
>JAHZLG010000187.1 GCA_022599995.1 Alphaproteobacteria bacterium
GGTTGCTGTGATTCAAATGGGCGGTGCCTACAAAACAATGGGGTGAACATCGTTATCGGCAAATCTAGGCGTTCCCGAGGCGCATATCTACGATCGCAACAACGACGACAAAGACGCCGCGCAAGCGAAAGACGATTGGCGATTTGGCAGGTAGAAAGGGAAAGACCAACGCCGCGCGATTGGACACGTCACCCCAAACAAACAGTAACGAACAACAAAGCTAAGAAACCAACGACGGGAAATGCAACGGGCAAACCCGAACAACACCCTCCAAAGAACGCAACAAAGACAACAAATCAGCCGTCACCGGCTCGTCAACCGAAATAACGCCAATCGCCTCACCCGTCGCAACACGAGCATGCTGAAAACCCGCAATGTTCACCCCACGATCGCCCAAAACCATCCCAATCCGACCAATCTGACCCGGAATGTCACGATTGCGAATGTAAATCATATGGGGCGTCAACCGAAGCTCCAAAGCAATCCCATTCAATGCAACAATGCGGTGATGACCCGAGAAAATAACCGAACCCGCAATGCTGCGCTCACGGCCCGCCAAACCTACCCGCAAAAATAACCGATTCTGAAACCCAGAGGCCGCCGCCGATACAGTGCGCGACGCAACCCCCAACCCGCGGTCCTCAGCTATCTGCAGCGCATTTACCAGGTTCACCGCCGCCAAACTCGGACGAAGAAGCTCCGCAACAACCGTCTGCAACAACGGAGCCTGGGGCAATCCACTCGCCGTGCCCTCCAGCACCAGCTCAACCGATGTGATCGGATCAGCCGTGTCACGATTCAACTGCGACGCCATCAACCCCAGATCACGCGCCAAAGCAACAAAAGGCGCAAGACGCTTCGCCTCAGCCTGCGTCAAAGCCGGCATGTTCAGCGCATGCGTAACCGTGCCATGCACAAGAAAATTGCCGACCTGATTGGCAATCTCGACGGCGACCTTCTCTTGTGCCTCGTGGGTCGACGCCCCCAAATGAGGCGTCAACGTCAAATGAGGGACGTCCGCCCCCAACAAAGGATGCGAAGAAGGCAACGGCTCTTCGGTGAAGACGTCAACCGCCGCCGCCGCAATCTCACCGGCAATCAATGCCGCCGCCAAAGCCGACTCGTCCACCAGACCGCCGCGCGCACAGTTGACCAAAATGGCCGACGGACGCATCCGCCGAAATGCCGCCTCGTCGACAATGCCAAGCGTCTCCGCCGTGGCAGGAGTGTGCAATGACAAAAAATCGGCACTGGCAAACAAGGTCTCCAAATCCACGAGGGCAACCTCAAGCTCGGTGGCACGCGCCTCGGAAAGATAGGGGTCGTAGGCGAGAATACGCATGCCCAATGCCAACGCCTTCTTCACCACCAAACCACCAATCTTGCCCACGCCAATCAACCCCAGCGTCTTGCCCTCGAGCTCAACCCCGACAAAAGAGGACTTCTCCCACCGCCCCGCCCGCGTCGATGCCGAAGCCGCCGCAATGTTACGCGCCGCCGCCAGCATCATGGCAAGGGTGTGCTCCGCCGCCGTCACCGCATTGCCCGATGGGGTGTTCATCACCACAACCCCACAATGCGTTGCCGTGGGAATGTCGATATTGTCCACACCGATCCCCGCACGCCCAACCACACGCAACCGAGTGCCCGCCCGCAACAAATCGCGCGTGACCCGCGTCGCCGAACGAATAATCAATCCATCGTATTCCCCAATCACGTCACCCAATGCCGATGCCGATAAGTCCGGCTTGTAGTCAACCGCAATCGTCTCAAATGAGGCTAAGGTGTGCTGTGCCGTCTCGGACAGGGTGTCAGAAATCAATACGCGCATCATGAAAAAAAGCCTCAAAAAAGCAGGGTAAGCGGAAGACAAGGGAGAAAAGAGAGAACGCAAAGCAAGCAACAGAAGCCCACCAAGCAGGTGACACAAACAAGCCGGGCAGGTGACAGTGCCAGCACAACGGCAAGGCAAAGCATACACCATCCGCAGGAGAAGATCAGCATACCGCCCCAGCGACCGCACACGCAGAGGGCAAGAAACATTCACGGGATACGCAAGAAATGATGACAAGAACACGCATCAACGACACCCTTCGCAAACCCGCCCATCTTGCCCAGCTTGCCCTGCCCTGCACCGCACAAACCCTTACAAACCATCACGACCTGCCCTGCACCACACAAGCCCTTACAAACCATCACAACCTGCCCTACACCGCACAAACCCTTACAAACCATCACAACCTGCCCTACATCGCACAAGCCCTTACAAACCATCAACAACCTGCCCTACATCGCACAAGCCCTTACAAACCATCACAACCTGCCCTGCCCGACACCGCACAAGCCCTTACACACCGTCACAACCTGCCCTGATCTGCACTCCCAACCCAGCCTGCCGGACAACATCACAAGCCCTTGCAGACCATCAACAACCTGCCCTACACCGGACAAACCCTTACAGACCATCACAAACTGCCCTGCCCGCACCGCACAAACCATTACAGCCCGCCCTACGCCGCACAAGCCCTTACAAACCGTCACAACCTGCCCTGCACCGCACAAGCCCTTACAAACCATTACAACCTGCCCTGCCCTGCACTCCCAACCCAGCCTGCCCTGCCCTGCACTCCCAACCCAGCCTGCCCTGCCCTGCACTCCCAACCCAGCCGTCCTCCCGGGCAAATGAGAGACATCGCACCACGAAACCCGGAACGAAAAACCTGTAAGAAAAACCCGGACGAGACCCGACCAACGACAAAGCACCAAGACGAAGACGGATGCTCTCCCTTGAAGTCTGGCGACGACGCCCTTAAGATGCCGACACTGCCGCAAGTCCAGTCTTAATCGTCGTGTCCCAACACCCGTGCTCCCCCCTGTGCCCCAACAACAACCCTCCGCCATGCCCCAAGTTGCACAAATCTCCGCCACAGAGACCCTCGATGCCCTCGCCAGCAACCCCGACGCCCTGCTGATCGACGTGCGCACCAAAGCCGAGTGGCAGTTCACCGGAACAGTAGACCTATCCCACCTCGGGAAGACCCCCGCGCTGATCGAATGGACGTCCTATCCCGACGGCACGCCCAACCCCAATTTCACCGCCATGGTCGAACAATCCGGGGCGACCCACGACACGCCGCTCTACTTCCTCTGCCGATCGGGGGTGCGGTCCCAAGCCGCCGCAACCATGCTCGCCGGAATGGGATACCAACACTGCCATAACATCATCGACGGCTATGAAGGCCCGCCCAATGCCGCGAAACACCGAAACACCCTCGGAGGATGGCGCGCCGAAGGGCTTCCCTGGCAACAACCATGATCTCAGCGAACAAGACGGGCGACCCCGTCCGATCAACCCGCAAACGGATGGGGGAAAACCTGCGCATCATTGCGTGGGCCGTGCTGTTAGCCCTCGTCTTTAGGTCACTAGCCTATGAGCCGTACCGGGTGCCTACCGGATCGATGATCCCTACCATCCTGATCGGCGATTATATCTTTGTAAGCAAATTCTCCTATGGGTACTCGCGCTTTTCGCTGCCCTTCTCGCCCGGGTTTCTCTCCAACGGCAGGCTGTTTGCCGAGCAACCGAAGCGAGGCGACATTATCGTGTTCCGCCTGCCTACCGACACCGATCAGATCTATGTCAAACGGTTGGTCGGGCTGCCCGGCGACCAACTCCAGATGATCAAAGGACGCCTGCATATCAATGGCACCGTGTTGCCCCGCACCCCCGCCGGAGACTATGCCGTCTCGTTCGGAGGACGGGTCATCGATGTGCCGCAGTACACCGAAACCTTCCCCGAAGGACACACCCATCCCATCATCGAACAATCGGGTGATGCCGGGTTTGCCGATAACACACCCCTGTACACCATCCCCGATGATCACTACTTCGCCATGGGCGATAACCGCGACTCATCGCAAGATAGCCGCTTTCTCAATGAAGTCGGGTATATCCCCTATGACAACCTGATCGGAAAAGCCGTTTTGACCCTGCTCTCGATCGACGATGAAGGGTGGGGGCTCCGCTGGTCGCGGCTGTTTTACACGCCAAAATAACCCGCCATGGCACCCGACACAAAACCATCCCGCCTGATCGATCACGTGGAGCAAGCGACCGGTTACCGCTTCACCGAGACGAAAATCATCACCACCGCCTTCACCCACCGAAGCTTCGATACGAAAAACAATTATGAGCGGTTGGAATTTTTCGGCGACCGCATTCTCGGCTTTCTCGTTGCCGAGTACCTGCTGGAGCATGCCGACAAAACCCTGCATGAGGGCGAACTGAATACCCTGCAGGTCGAAGCCATTCGCACGGGGACTCTGGCAAAAGTGCTGTGCGATCTGGGATTAGACCGACAGGTGAGGCATCATCTCCACAGCACGCCGGAGTCGCTCTTTGCCGATGTTTGCGAGGCGATGTTGGCAGCCATGTACCTCGATGCCCAAGAGCAAGGCATGGCGGTGTGCCGTCAATTTATCCACAAACGCTGGTTTCTTGACGGTTTTCTGGTGGCACAGGCGCGCCGCGACCCCAAGTCGTTGCTTCAAGAGTGGGCACAGGCAAAAGGGCTGCCCCTGCCCGTCTACACGGTGGTCACCCGCACCGGAGGCGACCACGCCCCGCACTTCGTCGTCAAGGTGGCAGTCGAAGAAGAGCAAATAACATACGGCACAGGCACGTCTAAGAAGCGAGCCCAACAAGACGCCGCCGCGACACTGTACCTGAAACTGACCGAAAATGCCGACAGCGCGGTCGCCATCTCCTAGGCAAGACCCTGCCCGACAGAGCAACGATGCCTGCGATGCACGCCAGCCCCTTCTCACCACCAACGTCTATAAACGTCCCTCAACGTCTATGAATTCCCCTCAACTTCCTCAACGAAACAAATACACATGCTGCCTTCTCCTGAACGAAACAAAACCGAATGACACGATTTGGCACGGTCACTATCTCGGGGTTACCGAATGCGGGCAAGTCAACGCTGCTGAACCGCCTGCTGGGCGCACGGCTGAGCCCGGTGACACATAAGGTACAAACAACCCGCTTCACCATCCGAGGCGTGCTGACCCGCGGCAAGACGCAAATGATGTTGCTCGATGCCCCCGGCATGCTGCAAAAGCGCGGCACTCCGCTGGAGAAAACCATGGCACGGGCCGTGCGAACCGCTCTGAGCGAAGCCGATGTCGCCCTGCATCTCGTCGATGTTAACCGTGCGATGAGAATTCCAGTGCATCACTGGGGCATCCCTCGGCACAATCACCTTTTGGTCGCGCTGAACAAGGTCGATACCATCAAGCGACCGGCACTGTTGAAGCTGATTGCCGATCTCGATGCCCACCTTGCCACGCGCGACAACCCAACACTTGCGCAGGTGACACCCGATCCAGCGACACCCGTACCGACGGAACTTGTGCCAATGACACCCACAGAGGACGATCACGCGCAACTGAGTGTTGGGGAAAACGGGGTGACCGGCAATGAGGAAAATGATCAGGGCACTGGGAACAACAACGGCGTTGATGACAACAGCGACATTGATGGCAACAGCGGCGTTGATGACAACAGCACCAACGATGGCAACAGCACCAACGATGACAACGATGGCAACAGCACCAACGATGGCAACAGCGGCGTTGATGACAACAGCACCGACGATGGCAACAGCACCAACGATGACAACGATGGCACTGAAGAC
>JAHZLG010000188.1 GCA_022599995.1 Alphaproteobacteria bacterium
CCTTATGGGCGGTGTACATCGCATCGTGCATGTCGCGGGGGTGCGAGGTCGTGTATGACATCCGTTTTAAATCGGGCAGCAATTCCTCTAGGTACATCATCAGCTCGCCAAAATTCCACTGCCCTCCGTGCGGGCTTTCGCCACGCCACCCATTTACATTTTGCCCGAGCAAGACAAGGTCGCGCACCCCCGAAGCGACCATCTTTTTCGCCTCATTGCCGATGGCAACCGCCGAGCGACTGAATTCAGGCCCACGCGTGTAGGGCACAACGCAGAAGGTGCAGAATTTGTCGCACCCCTCTTGAATGGTGAGGAAGTCGCGGGTGCCCACATTGTCGCGCTCGACTGGCAGGGTGTTGAACTTCTCTTCGGGGTTGAATGCGTCGCTGACCACCGCCTGCGAGGCTCGGGTGCGGTGGCGCGGTTTCTGGAATCGCTCGCCACCGGTTGTCGTTCGGGCTGCGGTTGCATTGCCTCCTGCGGATGCGTTGCCGTCTGCGGTTGCGTTGCCTCCTACGGATGCGTTGCCCCCTGCGGCTACGTCGCCTCCTGCGGATGCGTTGCCCCCGGCGGCTGTGTTGCCTCCTGCGGATGCGTTGCCCCCGGCGGCTGTGTTGCCTCCTGCGGATGCGTTGCCCCCGGCGGCAATGGCCCTCGGGGAGGGTGGGGTTTCTGCCACACTGTGCTGTAATAAAACCTGCTCTTGAACGCGGGCGGCAAGTTTTTGCTCGACCAAGTGGGCAAGGTGCTGGATGGCTTGCGGTCCCACGATGACGTCGGCAACGGGGGCAAGCAATGCTCCCTCGGCTTGTGCCACGCACCCTGCCACGGCGACCAAAGCATCGGGGTTGTTTTGCCGTATCCGCCCAAGAGCACTGCGTACCTTTTGGGTAGCCTTCTCACGAATATGGCAGGTGTTCAGCACTATCAAATCGGCAGCGTTGGAGTCTTGCTCGAGACACCAGCCGGCGGCCTCGAGCACCTCTGCCATTCTCACGGAATCGTAGACATTCATCTGGCAACCCCACGTTTGGACGAAGTAGCGTTTGGTCATCGGAAGAAGCTTGCGAAAAAGAGGCGGGGGGGGGAGAAGGGGGAAGCAATAAGCGGACGAGATAACACGATAATTTGCCGCTAATCCGAACATCATCGGTCACCCTGCAGGCAGGTTTCGGGTAGTCGCCAACAGGGGCATCGGTTGTTGGCAACACATCGCCTTATCACCTTCGACAGCACCAGCGATGATGACAATAGCGTTCAGTATACCGAAATCTAGGATGCACTCCACCGACATGGCGTTTTTGCCGTAATTTCCCACAATCGACGGGGGATGGTGGGAAGAGGAAGGGAGGGGTGGGGTGGGGTGGGGAGGGGTGGGGAGGGGTGGGGAGAGGGGAAAACTATTGACCGGTCTCTTTCCCTCTAGGCTGTCCTGTTGTGTGTCAGTGATTTGTCCGCAGTATCCGCGCGCGCGCCGTCAGAGCACAATCGGCGCACAAGAGGCACACCGCCCCGGGGTGACATCAGGCACCGGGCGGGGGTGCGGTCGTGTAGGGCGTGTCAGGACATTGCTGGCGAAGACGCGCTTCAACCACGGCGATTGCCTCGGGGGCACTGTCACAGCCTATCCAGCGGCGCCCTAGCTGCTCCGCGGCGAGAAGGGTCGTGCCGCTGCCGCAAAACGGATCGAGGACGACGGCACCCTCCTCGCTGCTTCCGCGAATGATTCGGTGTAACAGGGCGAGCGGCTTTTGTGTGGGATAGCCGACGCGCTCAGCTTTGTCGTTATTGCCCAGCCGTGAGATTTGCCAAACATCCGTGAGCATACGGCCATCGGGATGAAATTTGGCAATGTTCTTGCGCGCAATCGCCGTGCGAGGAGCATATGGCTCGCGTTGCACCCGAAATTGGTAAGCCGACGACTTGCTGTAAAAGAGCAAGTCATCGTGGCGACGGGCATACCATCTTCTGGAGGCTCCTCCGGCGTGGTAATTCCAAATGACATGGTTGCGAAACTGATCGTGGCCGAACACGGCATCGAGCAAGCCCCGCAGTCCATGGGCCGTGCGTTCATCGCAGTGGAGAAACAAGCTCCCCGTTGGTTTCAGCACACGGTGCAGTGCCACAACCCGCGGTGCCATAAAGTTCAGATACGCAATCAGCGATGGCGCACTGACCGCTGCCATGCCCTTCAACCACGCTGTCAGTGCGGCAAAATTCTCGGCAAGGTGGGCAGCGACCTTGGGATCGACCGCAAAATGCGCCGGGGTATCATGAAAGACGGCGTCCGCTGCCAGCGATCCCTTGCGTCCGACGAAGTGGCGACCGGTGTTGAATGGCGGGTCTAGATAGGCAAGGTCAACGCTTTCCGCCGCCAGCCTAGGCAAGAACGCAAGGTTGTCGGCGCACACCAGCATGTTGGACTGCATCGCTTCTTGCATAGCTTCGTACGTGGCTTCCTGCATCACTTTCTGCATAGCTTCGTACGTGGGTGACCGATGTCGGGCAGGGGTAATCTATCTTGCCGACCGTTGCGCGCGGTGGGACACCATCGCTTGCTTAAATCGCGCAAAGAACGGGCGCGCATCGTGCGGCCCCGGTGATGCCTCAGGGTGGTATTGCACCGCGGCAACGGGTCGGTCGGTGCGCGCGAACCCCTCGACACTGCCATCGAAGAGCGAGACGTGCGTCACTACCCCGCGGGAAACGTCATCAGGGGAATCATCCCCACGGGAATCATCCCCGCGGGAATCGTCACCAGCACCGAGTGCATTGTCGGCATCGATGTTAGCATCGAGGTCGGCATCGTCATCAGCATCTATGTCAGCATCGAGGATCGTCTGCGTAACATCGACCACCGCAAACCCATGGTTTTGCGAGGTAATCATCACCTTGCCGATGGTTGCCGCCTGCTCTCCCTCCGACACTCCAGCCTTGGCTTGCACCGGCTGATTGCCGCCACGGTGCCCTAGGTGCATTTTCTTGGTCTGGCCACCGCTCGCAAGGGCAATCAATTGCATGCCCATGCAGATGCCATAGACCACAAGCCCCGCTTCGATGAGCTGTCGAATAATCGGCGTCGAGATCGCCGCGGTCGCCGCAGGATCACCCGGCCCATTGCTTAGGAACACCCCATCGGGGTTGTAGGTGCAGATGGCCGAGGCATCCATGGTGGCAGGAACAACCGTGACCGTGCACCCCATGTGCGTCAAGCACCGCAGAATCGAGAGCTTCACCCCATAATCGATCACCACCACATGCAACGAGTCCGCCTCAGACGAGGGCAACGTCGCCTGAGGCGAGGGCGAAATCGAAATATGATCGCGGTCGCCGTGCAAGAGCGTCAGCCCTTCGTCCCAATCATAGGCGGTGCGACAGCTCACCTCTGTGGCGAGGTCTGCCCCCTCCAACCCTTGCCAAGCGTCGAGGGCTGCGCGCAACATCGGCAGATCGAACTCCCCCGCAGCACTGTGGGCAATCACGGCTTTCGGCGCGCCGTGCGTTCGAATGTGCTCGGTAAGGGCACGGGTGTCGACCCCACTTACCGCGATCACCCGCTTGCGTTCGAGCCAAGCAGGGAAGGACTCGTCACTGCGCCAGCTCGATGGGGGCGTAATCGGCTCGCGTAGGACACACCCGACGGCATGCACCGCGTCGGCTTCCTCATCAATCGCATTGCACCCCGTGTTGCCAATATGGGGAAAGGTGAAGGTGATAATCTGCTGGGCAAAGGACGGGTCGGAGAGGGTCTCCTGATACCCGGTCATTGTAGTGGTGAAGCAGAGCTCACCCACGGCAAAGCCTTCGATGCCGCATCCCTCGGCATAGATGGTTGTTCCGTCTTGCAAAAGAATCAAGCCCGTGGGGTTGCGTTGCATCAAGATCATCCTCGGCGACTAGAACAAGGGAGGGAGAGACGAAGGAAGGAAAATAGGCAACGGAAGGCGCGCCACGTAAGCGTTGCAACACCACTGAGCCGCTGCACCGCAGCTTAACGGTTGATCGCAGCCCTATCGAGGCACTAACTCGACAACGGCGGGTTGTGCGCGGTTTCGATCCATTTCCCCTCACGGTGCTCGTGCAACACGGCACGGTAGCCTTCGCGGCCTACGCGCACCCATAGGCCGCGGCATCGCGTCGCAATTTCGGGCGGAGTCGGATCGAACACCACAAACCCCTTTTGAAGGGCAAGGGGGTCGTGAGCGGCAGTTTTATCATTGCCCATCAGGGCATGGACATCCTCGAACGGAAATCCATTCACGCCAATAATACCCGTAGGGGCATTACGTCTATCAAGGGAGGTTGTCAACAAGGCGGGTTGCTGGGCAAAAAAGTCAGGCGACCCCGACGGCTGATCGGAGACCAGAACATGGGGCATGAATCCGCGACTCACCCATAGGGCGGTATCGAGCTGGCGCAGCAATTCGCTGTCCTCCCCCACGACATTCAATGTCATGCGGAGTTTCAGGGCTTGGCGCACCAAGGCAACAACGGTTGGGACGAGCAAAAACTTGTCGCAGCGATAAAACCGCATGAACATGCCCGATGCGGCATCGGCTTCCTCTTCGGGGGGCGGCGTGGTGGTTTGCGGGTCGTTCATGGTTAGCGGGTCGTTCATAGCACAGAACGTTCATGTTTTGTTGTTGCACTGGGGTTTGCGGTTGCGCACGGTTTGCGGTTGCGCACGGGGCTTGCGGTTGCGCACGGCTTGCGGTTGCCCGCGGCTTGCTGTTGCACGCGACTCGCGGTTGCACCCGGTTTGCGGTTGCAGGCGGCTTGCGGTTGCGCACGGCTTGCTGTTGCGCACGGCTTGCTGTTGCGCACGGCTTGCTGTTGCGCACGGCTTGCGGTTGCGCACGGCTTGCGGTTGCGCACGGCTTGCGGTTGCACGCGGCTTGCTCTTGCGCACGGCTTGCGGTTGCACGCGGCTTGCTGTTGCACGCGACTCGCTCTTGCGCACGGCTTGCTCTTGCGCACGGCTTGCTGTTGCGCACGGCTTGCTGTTGCGCACGGCTTGCTGTTGCACGCGACTCGCTGTTGCACGCGGCTTGCTCTTGCGCACGGCTTGCGGTTGCGCACGGCTCGCTGTTGCACGCGGCTTGCTGTTGCGCACGGCTCGTTGTTGCGCACGGCTTGCTGTTGCGCACGGCTTGCTGTTGCGCACGGCTTGCTGTTGCGCACGGCTTGCGGTTGCCCGCGGCTTGCAGTTGCACGCGGGAATCACTCTTCCGACGTCCTGGAATCGCCCACGCAAGCAACCGCAATATCTCAAGGAGAACTTGCCAGCCGTTGAGACGCAGCTGGGACGCACAAAAAGACAGGTACCCCCCACTCGACCTTGGTGGAAAAGGTGAAAGCGGTAGAGGGTGGGAGGAAGGAAGAGGCTACGCGAGGGTCATTGCACCCATTCGTTGGTGATGTAGTGATCGAGCAGTCGCACCCCAAAGCCACTTGCCCCCTTGCGCACCCCGGCGGGGGTGCTCGACTGCCACGCCATGCCGGCAATGTCCAAATGGGCCCACTTCGTGCTCCCCTGCACGAAGCGTTGCAGGAATTGCGCCGCCGTGATCGAGCCCGCCCCCGCCCCTCCGATATTTTTCATGTCCGCCAGATCGGATTTCAACAATTCATTGTAGCGGGGATGCAAAGGCAGGCGCCATAATTTGTCTCCCGACCCTGCCCCAGCCTGCGTCAATTGCCGCGCCAGTCCGTCTGAGTTCGCGAATAAACCCCCGTGTTCGTGCCCTAGTGCCACGATGATGGCCCCTGTCAGGGTCGCCAGATCGATGACGGTCGAGGGGCTATAGCGCGTCTGAACATAGGTCAGCAGATCGGCGAGCACCAACCTGCCCTCAGCATCGGTGTTCAAGACCTCGATGGTCTGCCCCGAGAGCGATGACACAATGTCCCCCGGACGCTGCGCATTGCCGTCGGGCATGTTCTCGACCAAGCCGACAATGCCTACCACATTCGCTTTGGCACGGCGCAGGGCCACCAATTTCATGGTGGCAATCACTGCCCCCGCCCCGGCCATGTCCCATTTCATGTCCTCCATGCTTTTGGGCGGCTTCAACGACAACCCACCGCTATCAAATGTCACCCCCTTGCCAACGAGGGCAAGTGTGTCTTGCGTTTCCGCGCCGCCCTGCCACTGCATCACCACAACCCGCGGCTTATTGGTCGCCCCTTTTGCCACACCAAGCAGGGCACGCATGCCGGCTTTCTCGATCGCGGTTTCGGTGAGCACCTCAACGGTCACCCCGATCTTGGAGAGGGCCTTAGCCTCCTTTGCCATGGTCTCGGGATACAATACATTGCCCGGAGCACTCACCATGGATTTGCAAAACGCCACCGCATTCACGGCGTGCTCCGCATCAGCGACCCGCGGGCTGAGGGCTTCGAGAACACTATCCGAGGCGGCAACCGTCAGTTTGCGCTTCGGTTGGGCTATCACCATCTTGGTGCGAAACCGCGTGTCCGTCCAGTCGTAGAGCCAGAACCCCTCGACAAAGCCCTGCAGAAGCGGCACCGAGACCTCGCCATCATCGACAACGGTGATGCGTTTCCAATTCGTGTGCGCTTCCAGCAATGCCCGCATCTGCCCGCCTACCCTTTCGCCCTTCAAGCGAATCCGCTGGCGCGCATGATCAGAGTGGGCACTCGCCGAATGTGCCACCGCCGCCGTGGTTTCCGCACTATCTCCATTATCTGCGTCTGCACCATCTTCCTCACCGCCATCAGCATCGCCATCACCGGCGGCAGGCTTCGGGGAACAATCGTGCAGTATCACCGCACACCCCGGAGCACCGGGCAGGCTTGGCAGGGTGACAGTCCGTTTTTTTGTCTCGCCGAAAAAGCCAACGTGCTGGCATGCCTCCTTCAGGGCATTCGCGGTATAATCATTCAGGGCGGCAAACGATGGGCCTGTCACGCCATTGTCTTTGCCGTGTACCAGAATGATGATCACGTCCGACTGGGTGACAAGGTGGTGCGGGCTTGCGGCAATCGGCAGGAAGGCGTTTTTCATCGCGAGGGGCTCAACGTTACAGGAAAGTTACAGGGGCTTAGGGGGGGCAAAGAAAACTGGGAGACAACGGAAGACTACCAAAAGGCAGGAGATTGGAGCAATCCAACGACAGAGTCCTCCGTGCCTAGCAACCGTTGCCATCGGAAAACACCATAATCACAAGAGCATATTTGTATCAACCCTGCGTGTCCCCTTCCCCTCGCGGCTCGGATGCAGGTTGAGGGTGCCCCTTCGCGTCATTGTCGCTTGCTTCATCGCCAATTCCTGCTGGTCACTACCTTGGTCAGGCTGGTCAGGCTTGCGCCCTCCAGTTGTATCTAGGCGGGACTGTGCCCTCCAGTCTTATCTAGGCGAGATTGCGCCCCCCAGTCGTAGAGAAGCAGGGACAAGTGCCCTTGGCTTTTTGACTCTGGGCTAGGGGTGTTTTATCTTTTCGGCGTCTGCCCTTCGTTTGGACGTCACCCGCCCTCACGGCACCTCTTTGTGCACTCGCAATCCATCAACCAACGACGCCACCATGACCCACGACCTCGCCAGCATACGGCGACAATTCATCGACCATTTTGCCCGTGATGGTCACCTCCATTTGCCGTCGGCTCCGTTGGTGCCGAGCAATGACCCTACGTTGCTGTTCACCAACTCGGGGATGGTGCCGTTCAAGAACATCTTCACCGGCAACGAAACCCCACCAGCTCCCACCGCCGTCACCGTGCAAAAGTGCATCCGCGCGGGCGGCAAGCACAATGACCTGGAGAATGTCGGGTTTACCGCGCGCCATCATACCTTCTTCGAGATGATGGGCAATTTCTCCTTCGGCACCTACTTCAAAGAGCACGCCATCGAATCAGCGTGGGGGTTCGTGACAAAAACGCTCGGCCTTGATCCCACCAAGCTATTGGTGACCGTCTATCACACCGATGATGACGCCATTCGCCTCTGGAAGTCGATTGCCAACCTTTCGGACGATCGGATCATCCGCATCGACACCTCGGATAATTTCTGGCAGATGGGGCCGACCGGGCCATGCGGGCCATGCTCGGAAATCTTCTTTGATCACGGCGACACCATTCCGGGCGGCCCCCCGGGTTCCCCTGATGAAGACGGCGATCGCTTTATCGAGATTTGGAACCTCGTGTTCATGCAGCACGAGCAATTCGCCGATGGCAACCGCACCGACCTGCCCCACCCGTCTATCGACACCGGGATGGGACTCGAGCGTATCGCCGCCGTGATGCAAGGAGTCACCGATAACTACGACACCGACCTCTTCCGCCAAATCATGGGAGAGGCCGAGGCGCTGACCCGCACTGCCGTCACCGCGGCCAACAAGCCCAGCTTCAAAGTGCTTGCCGACCATGCGCGCGCCGTGGCCTTCATGGTTGCCGACGGAATCACGCCCTCCAATGAGGGTCGCGGCTATGTTCTCCGTCGCATCCTCCGCCGTGCCATGCGACACGCCAATAGTCTTGGCCATCGCGAGGTCTTCTTGACCGGGTTGGTGCAAACGGTCATCGACTCGATGTCGGGTTACTACACCGAGCTCACCGAGGCTTCTCCCTTGATTCTCGACACGGTCGCCAACGAAGAGCAACGATTCATCGACCTGCTCGATCGCGGCATGCGGCTTTTGACGCGCGCGGTTGCCGACCATCAATCGGCAGGGGTGCTCCCCGGCGAGCTGGCCTTCACCCTGTACGACCGCTATGGCTTCCCTTTTGATCTCACCGCTGACGTGCTCCGCGGGCACGGCATGACCGTTGACGAACCGGGGTTCAATGCCGCGATGGGTGCCCAGCAACAGCGCGGGCGTGCCAGCTGGAAGGGATACGATGCGGCGGCAACCCTTCCCAAGATTCCCGCGAGCTGGCAGACAACCTTCACCGGCTATGCCCTCGACTCTTCGGCCATTTCTGCTTCCGATTCTCTTGCCACCCCTCCCGCCCCTCCCACCCCTCCCACCCCCGACTCCTCGCTCGAATCCTCGGGCGACTCCTCGGGCGACTCGAGGCAAGAGTCGCCGTCTTTGCCCCATGCGCCATCGACGCCAACCCATTACACGGGCAACATCCTTGGTCTGATCGACGACGGGCAGACGGTGAACACCCTGACACCCCACGCCGAGAGGCTCCCTGCGACAGACGCGCAAGCTCCTGCCACGGATGCTTCCGCTTCGGGAGGCACCCCATCCAGTGCCGCACTGCAAGCTGTGATCGTCGACCAATCGCCGTTCTATGGCGAGGCAGGAGGACAGCAAGGCGATTGCGGCTTTATCACCGACGCCAATGGCGGCGTGTTTCAAGTGCACGACACACAACACCTCCACGGGGTGCTGGTGCACTGGGGACAGTGCACGGCAGGGACTCTGCACACCGCATCTTCTGTGACCCTCTCTGTGGACACCCTGCGCCGTGCAGGGTTGCGCCAACACCACTCGGCGACTCACCTCCTGCATGCTGCGCTTCGGCGTGTGCTCGGGACGGGGGTGACCCAAAAAGGATCGCTGGTTACCCCGTCCCAGTTGCGCTTTGACTTTAGCCATCACGCCCCGCTCAGCGTGCTCCATCGCCAGACCATCGAGCAGTTGGTGAACGCCGAGATCAGGAAAAACACCCCGGTGCAGACGCAGCTGATGCCATTGGACGAGGCCAAAGCAGCCGGTGCCATGGCCCTCTTCGGCGAGAAGTACGCGGATGACGTGCGGGTTGTCCGCATGGGCGACACCTTCTCGACCGAGCTCTGCGGGGGCACCCACGTCGATCGAACGGGCGACATTGGCACATTTGTGATCGAATCAGAATCGGGAGTCGCGGCGGGCGTCCGCCGCATCACCGCCATGGCAGGTGAGGCAGCAACCATGCATTGGCAGAAACAAGCCGACTTGTTGCACGCCATCACCACGGCGGTGAAGGCTCCCGCTGACCAGGTCGTGCTCCGCATCGAACGCCTGCAAGCCGAGACCAAAGAGTGGAAGCACAAAGCAGAGTCGCAACAAGGCACTGGACTGCAACGCCTTGCGTTCACCGCCCCATTGCAGGATGGGAGGCACGTTGCGGTCGTGTTGGCCTATGTGGAAGGGGCCGACAAATCGACCAACCTCAAAGCCATTGTTGACACCCTGCGGCGGGAGGCAGCCCCGACAACCGACGCTGGGGCGGATGTTGTCGCTGCGCTTTATGTGGTGGCGGGGGTTGCCTCAAGTGGGACGACGTTGGTGGTGGCGGGGACGTCGATGGATTCTCGCGGCGTTGTCCGTGCCCTTGCCCCGTCTATTGGCGCAAAGGGCGGAGGTGGAAAGCCTGATATGGCGCAAACAGGCGGATCGACAGTTCTCTCGCGTGATGGGGTGACAAATGCGCTCAAACAGGTCATTGCCGAGATGGTCGTGCCAAACTAGGGTCGGTTTTCGTCCAGCTGGCGGTAATGAGGGCTGTTGCACCTGCTGACCATACCGACTGTTTCTCGGAATTTGGTGCTATCACCATAACTACACTGCCAAGCCATCATGGGCGTCATCGGTGCGATCACCATAACTACGCTACCACGGCATCATAGCTGTCATCGGTGCTATCACCATAACTACGCTGTCAAGGTATGATGGGCGTCATCGGTGCTATCACCCTAGCCGTACTGCCAAGGCATAATGGCCGTCATTGGTGTTATCGCCATAGCCGCACTGCCAAGGTATCATGGGCGTTAGTGGTGCTATCACCATAACCGCACGGCCAAGCCATCATGGGCGTCATCGGTGTTATCACTATAACTAGTACCACAGCATCATGGCTGTCATCGGTGTTATCACTATAACTACGCTGCCAAGGTATCATGGGCGTCATCGGTGCTATCGCCGTAACCGCACTGCCAAGGCATCATGGGCGTCATTGATGCTATCACCCTAGCCGCACTGCCAAGGTATCATGGGCGTCATTGGTGTTATCGCCATAGCCGCACTGCCAAGGCATCATGGCTGTCATTGGTGTTATCGCCATAGCCGCACTGCCAAGTTATCATGGGCGTCATCGGTGCTATCCACATAGCCACACGGCCAAGCTATCATGGGCGTCACTGCCGGCATTGGCGGCATCGTCGCAACCACAGTACCATTGTGCCCCCGTTGTCACCCCCTTCTCTTCTCCATCTCCCGTAGTCTGTTCGTGCCCCCCATGTCTGATTCCGATCTCGACGCCGTCACCATCACCGTCACCGACCACGACGCCAAGGTGCACACCATATCCGTCCCCACCGACTTCCCCCTGATGCAGGGACTGATTGAGCACCTCCCGCTGAAAGCCGAGTGCGGTGGTGCCTGTGCCTGCGCCACCTGCCACGTCTATCTTGCCGACCCGTCACTGTTCTCCGCCCCCAGCGAGGATGAAATAGATATGCTCGATATGGCGTTTTCGGTGAACACGAACTCCCGCCTCTCGTGCCAACTGATGATCTCCCCTGCCCACGCGGGGATGGTCGTAACCCTTGCCCCCGGCACCGAAAAAGACTGAAACAGCGCAACAAGGATCAACCTATGCCCTCAACTGATTCGATGGCCTCAGATAAAAAGAGCACAGGCAACACCCCCTCGGGGGCCCTATTCCCGCCAACGCCGACCCGGGTGGCGATCGTGATGGGGAGTGCATCCGATTGGCCAACCATGCGGCATGCCGCCGAGCTTTGCTTGTCGCTGGAGATAGATTTCTTCGCGCGGATAGTCTCTGCCCATCGCACCCCCAAGCGGCTCGTGCAATTTGCCGAGCAGGCTGCTGACCACGGTGTCCACGTGATCATTGCCGGTGCTGGAGGGGCAGCCCATCTCCCGGGCATGATTGCCTCGCTGACCTCGTTGCCGGTGCTCGGCGTCCCCGTGCAAAGCAAAGCTCTGAGCGGCATGGATTCGTTACTCTCGATCGTGCAAATGCCGGGCGGTGTCCCGGTAGGAACGCTTTCGATTGGCGACTCGGGGGCAAAGAATGCTGCGTTGTTGGCGGCACGGGTGCTGGCATTGGCGGATGCCCCCCTGCGACAACGCCTTGCCGAATGGACCGAGAAGACAACCCGCTCGGTTGGTCTTACGATTACCCCTGATGCCGATGCCACTGCCTAGCGTTCGTCTAGCATGATCCTAGCGTCCGTCCAGCATGAGCCTAGCGTCCGTCCAGCATGAGCCTAGCGTCCGTCCAGCATGAGCCTAGCGTCCGTCCAGCATGAGCCTAGCGTCCGTCCAGC
>JAHZLG010000189.1 GCA_022599995.1 Alphaproteobacteria bacterium
GGGTGACTTTAAAGGTGATTTTGGCAAGATTGTCAGCCACATAAACAGTCACAATTTTGAGGTGATAGCCGTTGCGTATCGAGAGACAAGGCTGCAACATCAGTATCGAGTTGTTTATGTGCCTGCGGAGGTTCTCCACGGAGATACCAGCCTCATATGGCAGAAAAGGGGACGTATCATGAGCAAGTGAATCGCCACGGGAGTCTTTTGTCGGTGCGACCCACAATGAGTTGGCAACTCTGGTGGCATATTCCGCTAAGCGTAGTGCAACACGAGTCCGTCATAGCCATCGGCATGCGCGGGCATCTAGCCATCAACAAAAGTGCCCCGTGAGCGGCTCTGCTTCTTCCCCTGTTCCAGGGCTGGCGTAGGTTAGCCGTGGGTGGCGTAGGTTAGCCCTAGATGGCGTAGGTTAGCCCGCAGGCTTGCCGGCTAGCCGGCTAGCTGTTGGTTAGCCAACCTTGGTCGTCGGGGGGTATTTCTTTGCAACCGCCAACCGAGCCTGCGCAATCCGAGCCTCTAGGGTCGAAGCATTTATCACCTCATAGCTGTTGGGCAACTCAGTCAAGGCGCGCTCGAATTGGTACAGGGCTTCGAGGGGACGCCCCAAAGCCAAATAAGTATCGCCAAGGTGCAACAAGACCTCCGAGCTGTAGGGCAACTGGGTCACCGACCGCTCTAACAACGTCACCGCCTCCGCGTGCCGCCCGGCCAAGGCGTAGGCATAGCCCAAGCTGTCCAGGATAGCGGCACTGCGATTGCCACTCAAATCGTTGGCACGTTCTAGCATGGCGGTTGCCTCTTCGAGGGCGTCGTCAACCCGGCCGTGCTGCTCGACCAACAATGAATAGCCCAGATAATTCAATATCGAGGCATTGTCCGCATCCTCGACGAGGGCACTGCGAAAATCTTGCTCGGCCTTAGGCCAGTCGCCCAAGCGTTCAAAGCTGATGCCCCGGTTGAACAGCAATTGCCCGATCAGGGCGCGGTTCACAAAGGGACTGTCGCTCGCCAATGCTTCGCTGAGTACCGCAACGGCCTCGGCATACTGCTTCTGCCCGTTCAACCACTGCCCGTGCTGGATGTAGGGGAGCGGGTTCGTCGGGGAGAAATCAACTGCCTCTTGCCACATTGCGCCAGCCTTCTCCGTGTAGCCCGCAAGGGCTTTTCGCTCGTCATCGATGGCACGGTGATAGGCGGCCTGTTGCTCTTCCAGATCGAGCCTGTTGGGCGGGAGATCGTCGGAGTTAGCAAAAGAACTTAGGTCGAGATCGGTGTCCGCGGCGTCGAGGGCAAGGATTGCCGCCGCAATTGTTTTTGCCTCGGCTTCATTTTCGGCAATGCTCTCGGTGAGGGCCTCGACCTTGTCGCTGTAGTAGGTTGCCGATCGCAAGGCGGCGAGCTGTTTCAGGGTCGCAGGGTCGTGTACCCCCTGCTCGCCGGCGTGAAACGAGCTGGTGTCATCGAGCAACGGCGCAACGAGTGCCGACACATCAGCATCGCGTTCGAATTGCGCCAACCGGTCGAACAACGTCAGCCGCAGAAAGGCGCGGTCGATGCGCGCATCCTGATCCCCAAACTGGATCAAGGTCTGTGCGAGCACGTCAGATTCGAGACCCGCCGAAAACACCACGAGGTCGGTGAGCAACATAAAAGCATACCGTCCGTTATGGGATACGCCGGTCTGCTGCAACTCTTCGTCGCTGGCCAGATACCGCCACTGCACCGAGGCGGAGCTGCCCCGCAACGCCTGTTCATAGGCTGGGGATGCGAGGGCTTGCCGAATGTAGAGCCATTGCATGGTAGGCAACAGGCGCGACGTCCCCGTCCACTGTCTAATGAGACGGTGGCTTTCCGTCGTCTGCCCCGCCGCTAATGCTTCGACGGCTTGCCCATATCCGCCCCAAACGCCAATACCCTCAAGGGGGCTAATGTCTAACTGCAATCGAGGAACATTCGCCGATGCGGGGGATTCCTCTGTCGCGGTTGGTTGTTCCTCCTCGGTTGCTTGCTCGGCGTTCCCCTGCGCTGCCTGCGCACGGTAGAAGGCTTGCACCTCTTGATGATGCTGCTTGCGCGTGAGGGCCGATGCCGACCAATAGCGTATCACATTCGCGGCAATATCGAGGGGGAAAAGCTGACTGCCCGGCACGGTTTGATTGGGACGACTCGCACGAAAATTCTTCAGGTGCTCGAGGGCTTGTTCGTGGTCACCCGCATTGAAGGCGCGAAAAGCGCTGGTGAAGAACGTCACATTCGTCCCCTCGAGGGCGCGGACATCCCCCGTCGCGGCAAAAATAACTGCCTGCGCTTGTGATCGAATATGAACGGGCAGCTCGGTGTTTCGTACCAGCAGCGGCGCAACCGAGGCTGCACCACACAAATCCCCCGATTGAAAGGCGAGGGCAAAGACCAATTCGGCGGCGACCGTTCGATTGGTCAACTTGGCCAATGGGGTGATCTGCTGGCGACAGAGCTGCGTGTCTGCGCGTCCTGCAAGGGGCGTGGTGAGCGCAATGGCGGCCACCACTGCCAATGCCAGCCACATTCGCCGACGCTGCCCTATCTGTCGCTTGTGCCCCCTCCGCCCCTGAGGAATGGGTGTCTTTGCAATCAGCGAGGGACTGGTGCACGATGGCACAATGGCAAAGGAGGTAAGCATGGAGAAATCACTCTGCAGAGAGGGTGTCACAAGATCAGATGCGAAGGAGGCGGCGGAGGCGAAGGCGGGGCAGGCGACCAAGGCGCAAGAGGCGAAGGCGACCAAGGAGGCGAAGGAAGCAAAGGCGGCCAAGGAGGCGGCGAGGGCGCACGCGGCGAAGGAAGCAAAGGCGAAAAGAGAATGGTGTCATAGCGGGGTGGCATTTGCTCTCTTCACCCGATCCCCCCAACCAAGAGTAGGTCGCAGGCACTATCGCCACCGCCCCCCACCACTATTGCACCACGATACTCTATCCCATGATAATTTCGATAATTTCTCACGCTAATTTCTCACGATGACAGTGCCGATGCCAACCCTTGCGAAACCACTGGGAGCCCTGATTGTTCTGTTCAGCATTGCCTGCACCGTGCCAAGTATACAGAGCCACGCAGAAACTACGACAATAATCTTTTCTGCCCCCCCGTCCGCGACTCCTATTGCCACGATCACCGCCGAAATAGCCCGAAACGGCACCACGCGCGCCCGTGGGCTGATGTTCCGCTCGCACCTGATGCCGCGGCACGGGATGGTGTTTCTGTTTCCTCGGCGGGACACTGTGTCTTTCTGGATGAAGGACACCTATATCTCCCTCGACTTAATCTTCTTGGACGACATGGGGCGCGTAACCGGGATTCATCGTGATGCGACTCCCCTATCCACGCGCGCTATTCCCTCGCCCTCGCCGGTCGTTGCCGTGCTCGAGGTCGCAGGGGGAGAAGCCGCGCGTCTCGGCATCACCGTTGGCCATCACACCAATCTTGCTGCGGTGCTTCGTGCTTTCCCTCCCCAATAGCCCCCTTTAGCCTCCCGTAGCCCCCAGTGGTGACCCATCACGGCATGCAAGGGGGCGGTGCGTGACAAGGGCCGTTTCGGATAATGGCACACTGCTTGCTTTATCCATTGTTTGAATGCCCTGCGGGGCAAATCGTTTGGACTGCCCTAGAATCAGACGGGCAGAATCATGAGAAACCGCATGTCCTCGGTTTCGCCCAGTGAACCAAGAAAGGCGGGGGAATCGTCCGCACGCGGCACGCATCACAGACGACGTGCTCCGGTGGTTACCGCTCCTTCTTGCCTCTGCTCCTCCTCCTCCTCCTTCCCGCCTTCTTCTGCCAATATGTCCGACACTGCGACGCCCTCTTCCTCTCCCGCCGGTGCCTTCCTCGATACGCTGGCATGGCGCGGCTATGTTTATCAGCATACCGATGCCGATGCCTTGCGCGCGTGGATGACCGAGCCCAACCGCCCCGCCTATATCGGCTTCGATGCCACGGCGTCGGCGTTACACGTCGGATCGTTGCTGCAGCTGTTGTTGCTCCGCAAATGGCAGCAGCACGGAGGCGTGCCGGTGTTGCTCATCGGCGGGGGCACGACCCGGATTGGCGACCCCTCGGGCAAGGACAAAACGAGGACGATGCTCTCGATCGATCAGATCGATGACAATGCTCGAGCGTTGCAACGCCTTTGCGCCCAGTTCTTGTCGTTCGATGACCCGTCGATCACCAACAATGCCATCTTCGTGAACAATGCCGACTGGTTGCCCAGTTTGAATTATGTCGACTTCCTGCGCACCTACGGCGTTCATTTTAGCGTGAATCGGATGCTGGGCTTCGAATCGGTGCGCACTCGACTCGATCGCGAGCAACACCTGAGCTTCCTTGAATTCAACTACATGATCTTTCAGGCCTATGACTACCTCGAGCTGTCGAAGCGGCACGGGGTGCTGCTGCAATTCGGCGGGAGCGATCAGTGGGGGAACATTATGAATGGGATCGACCTGATCCGGAAATGCACCAACCAGGTTGCGCACTGCCTCACCACCCCTTTGCTCACCACGGCATCGGGCAAGAAGATGGGCAAATCCGAGTCGGGCGCGATCTGGCTGGATGCCTCCCTCACCCCGGTTTTTGATTTTTGGCAATACTGGCGCAATGCCGAGGACGGGGATGTCGTACGCTTTTTGAAACTGTTCACCGAGCTCGACCCCGCCACCATCGAAGGCCTCGAGGATGAGATCGCCAAAGCCCTGCAGGCAGGTGATGCCGCCGCGGTGCTGAATGAAGCAAAGATTCGTTTGGCAACGGCGGTGACCCGCCTCTGCCACGGCGAAGAGGCTGCTTTGAATATGGAGACCTACGCCCAACAACGCCGCGTGCGCCGTGACCCCGCAATCACCGGGGGTAGCGACGACGGCAAAACCTTGCCGAGCACATCGCAGGCACAGACGGCAAGCCCGATTGATGCCGCCACCATGGCTGCAACCCCCGCCTATGATCTTAGCCTGTTGCTGCGGGGATCGAGTGAAATACTGATGCCCCCCGGTGCCCCTTCCGCTGCTGACACGGCCAATCCTGATAATGCCGATCCCCCCTCCAGATTGGTCGAGAGGTTGGCGCAGCTTACTGTTGTCGAAACCATGGCCAAGGCAGGGCTGTGCACCAGCAAATCCGAGGGGCGAAAACTCATTCGCCAGAACGGCGTTCGACTTGGTGGGCAGGTCGTCGCCCAAGAAACCGCCACCTTATCCGTTGCTGACTTTCAGAGGCTCCCCACTGCTTCTGCTTCTGCGTCTTCTTCTCATCCGGGGTGGGGGGCGATTCTTGCGGTGGGGAAAAAACGCGCCGTGCTGCTGCGCTTCCGATAACCCATCACCCCCCGTCTCCTTCCCGTCGCTTTGTCGGCTTTGTCGGTCTTGTCCCGGTGCCGGGGCCGGTGTTTCCTCTATGCATCTTCGCGTTATTGGGAAAACCTTCGTCAATGCTGATTGATCGTGCTCCACGGCGCTCGCACCCCTAACCATTCAAGCCCACATGGAGAAACCATGTCCGAACCTCTTGTTTCCCTGTTGTTTGGCGAGAGAGCAGAAGCATATCGTCATCCAGACCCCTCCCGCGCCGTTGCCCTTGTAACGCCCCACGAGACGATCTCGTTTGCGCGGCTAGCCGAGGAGATCGAAGCCGTCGCCACCCTCGCAAGCACGAATCTGAGCAGCCACGCCCGGATACTCATCACCATGCACGACGCCGAGGCCGTGATCAAAAACTGGCTTGGATGTCTGGCGGCCGGACACACCCCCGCCGCGGTGCCGTTGCTGGTCAATGAGATCGAGCTTCAAGAATTCATCACCGCATGCAACGCCGATGTGATCCTGTGCGATCAGCAGAGTCAGGTTGTTTTGCGCACCCTGCGCCACGGGAACAGCAAGGTTGTTCGCAGCCTCGGGCGGCTTAAGGACGAGGAGTTTGCCTGTCCGCTCTCGCCTGAGATACGCCGATCGGTCTCTTTTTCGGCGGGCACGGTGACGCCCCCGCGCGCAACCCTGCACCGCTACGACAGGCTTGACCATCTGTTGCATTTTTACCATGAGACGCTGTCCTTGTCGCCGGGGTCATTGATATACACCCCCGGATTCACGGCAGGGTCGATGCAGGAATTGGTGCTCGCCCCGTTGGTCGCTGGGATAGGCGTCATGGTGTCCTCGCGCTGGCCCAGCACAAGAGAGGTCACCCGTGCCCTCGAGATCCACTGCCCGCAGGTCGTCATTGCCCCGGTCTCGTTCTATCGCTACCTGCTTCGCACCTTCGAGCCCGAAGTGCTGCACGCCGTATCGACGACAAGCCAGCGATACCTCGCCTTCGGCGAAGATATCGACCAAAAGCTTTATCAACGATGGTTTGGCGTCACGGGAAAACCGCTGATCAGTCTTTATGCCCTCAGTGAGGCAAGTGGGTTCTTGCTCACGGGCAAGATCACCGATGCCGACTTCGCCACGTCGACCACCATGTCGCCCATGTTCCCCGAGGGGGTAACAACGGTCAGTCACGCCGCATCGCCATTCCCGGGGGACTCGACCCCCGTCACCCTCGAGATAACCGCCGCAGCCGTTGCCGAGCGGTATCTAGACAAAACCAATTGGCCCCGCCTCACCCCGGGGTCGTCAATGCTGAAAAGCTGGGATTATTTCACCGGCACTCAGGCAAGCGGATTCCGCTTCCTCAGTAAGAGCGAGCTCACCTGGAAGTATCTGGGCAAGATGCACTACGGCATGCAGATTGAAAAGGAGATTGCCGAGACCTTCCCCATCATTCAAGGTGCCTTCTTGATGCCCAGCGAAGCCCCAACAGCCCCCGACCACGAATGGATATTCGCCTTTACCCGTTCACCGGGAGCACGAACAGAAACGAAGGAGTTAGTCACAGAATACCTGCAAGAACGCCTTCCCTTCTTGCGGTGTCGGGTGGTCGAAATGCCGAGCCTGCCCCAATCGGCTTTCGCGAAAACGAGGCGGCGGCCTTATGCCGACATCGGCGTCGCGACCTACAAATAAGCACTCGACATAGCCCGCACCATGTCCGGACGCGACAAGGCAGACGAGGGATAACGAGGCAGTCGAGGCACGACAAGGGATGACGAGGCCGTCGAGGCTGACGGGGCACGACAAGGAATGATGAGGCATGACAAATCGCGCCGCAGCGTGTACCGTTGATGAGCAGCTTCTGAGGGATATGCCCCCGGTTGCTTTGCTTATTTGCCTCCCAACACGCTTGTCGCAGACCCCTGCCATGGAACTTTCCCACACGGTCGCCCTCCCCGCAACAGTAGACCGAACATGGAGTGCCATCCTCGACCCGGAGGTTCTGCGCCGATGCGTGCCGGGGTGCTCGTCGCTCGAACAGATCGATGATGATGCCTACGAAGCCATTATCGCGATGAAAATCGGCCCGCTAAAGGCAAAGTTCAAGGGGACGGTGCGGTTGTCGAATCCGATGCCGCCGCCCAACGACCCCGCCCAAATCACCCTCAGCGGCGAGGCCAATTCCGCCGTGGGATTTGCCAAGGGGGAAGCGCATGTCACCATCACCGCCATGACCTCGGATGAAGGTGACGCGGGGGCATCATTGCACTACACAGCATCGGCAAAGGTCGGCGGCAAGGTGGCGCAACTTGGCAGCCGGGTCGTCGACGCCGTTGCCCAGAACATGGCACGCCAATTCTTCGAAGCCTTCGTCGGGGAGCTAGCTCCCGAAGAAAGTGCCAGCCCGCAGGGAGAGCTAACTCCCAAAGAAAGTGCCAGCCCGCAGGAGGAGCTAACTCCCGAAGAAAGTGCCAGCCCGCAGGGGGAGCTAACTCCCGAAGAAAGTGCCAGCCCGCAGGGAGAGCTAA
>JAHZLG010000190.1 GCA_022599995.1 Alphaproteobacteria bacterium
AATAGTGTGATAGTCATACAGCAACCGAAAGGAGGGCACGGCAATCACGACCAAGATCAGCACAGGAATCACTGTCCAGAGTATCTCGATCGTATGGTTGTGCGTTGTCTTGCTGGGGATGGGATTGCGCTTTTCCGCAAATCGCCAGCATGTGTACAGCATCAATCCCAAGACAAACACCGTGATCACGATGATGATCGGCATCAACAGGTTGTAATGCAGACCATAGATGCTTTCGGCAATGGGGCTTTGGGGCTTTGGAAGTCCAATCTGCCAATTCGTCGGGGCATTGTCCGCCCGCCCCACCAAGGGAAATGTCGCCAGTATCAGCGTGGCAAGTCCCTGCCAACGCACCGAAGGGCGGCCAATCTTGACGATCAGAGATCGCCAAATTCCTCGCGTGCACGAATCCAGTCGCATCGAATGTCCTTAAGAGAAGATGTATCGCCCGCCGGCACGGAATTTCATTGCAACTGCGCTGGCACGGACGTTTTTATGGATGTCCAGAAATTACTTGCCCGCCGCTACGTTGTCAAGGAGAGACGACCAAGCACCACCGAAGACACGTCCATGATTGCACCGGTCTCTCGATCGGCGATATTGGGCAGTAACTCGTTGATTGCCGCGGTCTCTCGGCAACGAATCACGCGGTCATGGCAATAATACGCGAGGTGGTGCGCGCAAAAGCCCCGCGTGCCGAGGTGCCGAGATACAAGGAATCGGGCGGCACCTCCCCCAATACTGACAGCCGAGTCGAGGTGTCATAGGCAACATCGATAAATTCGCGAAAACGGATGGCCTCGTTGCGCATATGCTCGGCCATTTGCGGTACGTCGAGCAGGAACACACTGTCGTACTCCCGCACGATGGCGAAGTAGTCGGAACGCCCGCGGGGTTGGCCAAACAGCTCGTTGTAGGCAATCATCGCGACCCTGCCTGCAGCACGATGGATAACAAGGCTGCGGCTGCCGCCCACGGGCAGGGTGCAGCGACGCGCCTGTGGTGCCTCACGCCGAAACAGTGCCCAAAATGCCTGCACAACCTCTTGCTTCGGCAGTGCATTGTCTCCCGAAGACGTAAGGCAAAAATACCGCCTTGCCACGGAAGCACCCTGCCCCCCTGAGGCTTTGCGTGTCGGGGCATCCGCAGCCTCTGCTATCGCATGCGCCGGGGCAAAATGAGGATCACGCCGAAAATCATGCGAGCCAACCAATGAGACCACACTGCACCGCTCGTGCACCGCCGCGATGAACGGCAGGAAGCGAACACGTTGCAACCCGTGGCGATACTGGTCATCGGGCGCAAGGTTTGTCGTGAACACCACAACCACCCCCCGAGCCCACAATTGACGAAACAACCGTTCGACCAGCATGGCATCGACCACATTGGTGATCTCGAATTCATCGAGGCACAACACCGTGCCATCGGGAACCCACTCGGTCGGCAGGGGTAAGGCGGCATGTTGACGAGCTCGCTGGGCACGCGCGGCGGCTTGCTGCGCACGGGCATCGTGGACGCGTTGAATGAACGCCTGAAAATGATACCGCTGCGGCGGAATATGCAAGGCATCTATGAACCGCTGCATAATCATCGATTTCCCCCTCCCCACCGAGCCATAGACGTAGATTCCCCGGATCGAGGCCACGGCGGCAGATTGCCCGCGCCCTCCCTCTCTCCGCTTGCCAAGCTCGCCGAGCTCGCCCAACTTGCTAAGTTTGCCCAACTTGCCAAGTTTGCGCAGCCATCGGGACAGAACCCCCGACAAGCCACGCGACGGCGATCCCGACAATACCGGCTGTGATCCCGACGGTGACGCCGATCCCGATGCCTCGGCCTCACTGGCACGCGCATTCACGTGGGCGGCAAGCAACGCAAAGGCTCGGACAACGGCCAACTGGTCGGGGTCATACTGCAGCCTGTTCGCGGCAATATCCGCCTGCCAGTGTGCGAGCAAGGGCAACCCCGAAGCTGCTGGTGCACTCGAGGAGTCCGCATTGTCCCTATTGTTCTCATTGCCCCCATTGCCCCCATTGTCCGCATTGTCCGCATTGTCCTCATTGCCCCCATTGTCCGCATTGGCATTGGCGCGGCTGTTTTCAGGGTCTGTCGTGCCTGTCTCGCTGGCCATCATGTTCCTATCCTTGCCTTCTCTGTTCTCACCGTGCATCGCGAGGTTGGTTCACCGCAGGCAACACGACGGTCACAACAATCCCATCATTTGCCGCACGCGGGCAAGGCGCGGCTGTGAGATCGCCCGTGCCCGCCCTGCCCCATCGGTGAGCATCCGCACCAATGCGGCTTCGTCAGCCCGCAGTGCCACGGTGCGCGTGCGGATCGGGCGGATGGTCTCCACCAAGCTTTCGGCAAGGGCTTCCTTGAAGGGGGCAAATGGCCCGCCGGCAAATTCTGCCATCACCGATTCAATCGATTCCCCGCGCAGTGCCGCATAAATCCCAATCAGATTCGCAACCTCAGGGCGATCTTGCATGGTCATCGCCGTCTCGGGAAATGGCAGCGAGTCGGTGCGCGCCCGCTGAATCTTCCGGCGGATCGTGTCGTCGTCGTCCGTCATGTCGATGCGCGCCGCGTCGGACGGGTCGGACTTGGACATCTTCTTGTTCCCGTCGCGCAAGGACATGACCCGTGCCCCGGTTGGAAGCACCAGAGTCGCGGGCGGAATCAGGAGGGGTTCGGCAACGGAGTCGCCACCGCCATATTGATCGTGAAATCGGATTGCGATCTCGCGCGTCAGCTCGAGGTGCTGGCGTTGATCATCCCCCACCGGCACCCCATTGGTCGGATAGGCAAGAATGTCGGCCGCCATGAGCACCGGATAAGCAAACAGCCCCAGACTCGCCTGCTCGCGGTTCTTGCCGCTTTTTTCTTTGAACTGCGTCATGCGCGACACCCAGCCAAACCTTGCGACACAGTTCAGCAGCCACGCCAGCTCGACGTGATCGGGGTTCAGTGATTGCGGAAACAGGATGCTCTTCTGCGGGTCGATCCCACAGGCGAGCAACGATGCTGCCAAGTCGAGCACCCCAGCCCGCAACGCCGCGGGGTCTTGCCAGACCGTCAATGCATGCCAATCCACAATGCAAAAGATCGGCGTCGCCGTCCTATGCTGCAGGGTCACCCACTGGGCCACTGCCCCAAGGTAATTGCCAAGGTGCAACGTGCCGCTCGGCTGGATACCCGAAAACACACACTGAAGGGGAGGAGAAGGCGTCTCGAGCATAGGTAACCACAGGGGAAAGAGAAAAAGGAAGGAGCAAGGCGTTAGGGGCTCTCATGGCAAGCAAACGAGACACTGCAACGCATCATCGGTCTCATTTGGTGCGTGCATTCTTTACACGCCCCTCCGCAACGCCTATATTCCTATCTATCGGGTTTGGCTAACCAGTGTAGTGTGCAACAGACAAAACAGGACAAAGTTACGAATGCCTCCCCCCCATGGGCGGCGTTCACCCCCTTGCATAAACCCGTCCCTGCCGATTCCTAGACCGAAAGATTTGCCCCATGATCAACGAAATCAATGATCTAGCAAGCGAAATAGAGAGCATTTACAATGGGCTATCCGATGCCGACGTGAACACCCTTCGGGAGTTCGGTCAGATGATCACCTTCCGCGATGGCGAGGTCATCATTCGCAAGGGAGAACATGATGATGCCGTCTATATCCTTGAAACGGGGAAGGTGCAAGCGGTCATCGACACCGGGCTGTTCAGCAAGCGTTTGCATTTGAACATTTTCGAAGGCTCGGTTTTCGGCGAGATGGCATTTATCGACCGCAGGCCGAG
>JAHZLG010000191.1 GCA_022599995.1 Alphaproteobacteria bacterium
CTCCCTCGCAGGCTCGTTCGGCTTCGGCAAGAGGTCGTCCGGCGCAATCCCCTCCGTACAACATCGTCAAAGTCGATGAACAGCAATACACCATCGAGGTGGCAGTGCCCGGCTATGCCCGCGAGAATATCGTGGTGGAGCAGGATGGCACCCAGCTGAACATCCGCGGAGAGCCCCAAACCGCCGATGCTAGCGAAGGCCCCGCCGCGCTAACAGCAACCCCCGCCGAGGAATCGGGAACAGCTGCCGAGGAGTCGGGAACAGTTGCCGAAACGGGTGTTGCGTCTCCGGGTGAGGCAACGTCCCCCTACCTGCACCGAGGATTCGGCGCGGAGCAATTTGCGTTGTCCTTTGCCCTTAATGATCGCGCGGAGGTGACCGAAGGTGAGGTCGCAAATGGCGTGCTGCGGGTGTCCATTTCGATTCCCCCTGAACTCCAACCCAAGCGGGTCACCTTGACCTAACCGCTGTTCTCGCCCAGCTTTCGTTCTCGCACTTCGGGGGCAAGTATGCACGCCATGCTTGCCCCTTGGTGTTTTCGTACCCGCGGGGCGCAGGAGATGGGAATCGTTAGTGAACGGTGCCCCGCCAATAGGTGATGTCCTTCCTAATTTGGGCGGACAACGCATCGAGCGATTCGAACCGCTTTTCGGGGCGAACAAAGGCGAGCAGGGCGATCTCGATGGTCATGCCGTACAGGGCGTCGAGGTCGCGGCTTGGATTGTCTGTCACCCTCGTCTTGCCTGCGCGCTGCTTGTCTGTACCTCCATCACTCCCATCACTGTCGTCATTGTCGTCGGCATTGTAGGCTTGATCGATCGCTCGCTGGAGGGCAGATGAGTCGATAAAATGTGTCTCGCATCGGAGGGTGGGCACCCCGGCAAGGGTTGGGCGCACCCCCACATTCATGACCCCTCGAAGCGGGAAATCAGTCGCGCGGTAGGCAGTCGGCTTTTCGTTTGGCGGTGCGAAGGGATCGCCGTCTGCAGCGAAGGGATCGCCCTCTGCGGTGGAGGCCCCCGACGATGCAGACGGCAAAACCAAACGTCCCCGCACGCCGTAAACCCCGAAGGGTGGCAATTTGTATCCGCGCAGGGGGATGTTGGCCGTGGGGAATCCAAGGGTGCGTCCCAGTTGGTCGCCCTTGGTGACTTGTCCGCGCCACATGTAGGGGCGTCCGAGAACGGCGGCGGCGGCGTCCATGTTCCCTGCTGCAACCGCCTGCCGCACCGCCGAGGAGGAGAGGACATCGCCCACATGCGCCGCGTCGGCGGTATGCCCCGAGTCTTGAAGCAAATCCACCACCTCGACGCGAAACCCGTAGCGCGTTCCCAGAGCCTTCAACGTGGTCGCATCGCCAGCGCGATCGCGGCCAAATCGGAAGTCGGCACCAATGCGGACTGTATCGACACCCAACGGAGACGTTGCGTTCGCGTGAAGCAGCGGGACAAGATGCTGCTGAACAAATTCCTCAGGCGACAGCGCAGCCAGGGCCGCATCGAAGGGCACAACGATCGGCGCAACGCCTGTGACTCCCTGCAACAGGGCAACGCGTTGGTCGAGGGAGGTAAGGCAAAACCCATTTCTGTCATCGGGCGGATGGAAAAACATCCGTGGGTGCGGCGCAAAGGTCATCGCTTGTACACGACGGGCAGGCAGGCTTGTTGCGGTTGGGGGGGGGGATTCGATGAGAGAGGCATCGACCTTCGCCTCTCCTCCAAGCAAAAATTGGTGTCCGCGATGGACACCATCAAAATTGCCGATGCAAAGGGTTGTGCAGCCGTGCACCCCTCCCGCCCCTCCTGCGTTTCCTGTCCCTCCCGTGTTTTCTGTCCCGTCTGTTCCTCCCGCGTTTCTCGTCCCTGCCGCGTGTCCTGCCCCTCCAGCGTTTCTCGTCCCTGCCGCGTGTCCTGCCCCTCCAGCGTGTCCTGTCCCTCCCGCGTGCCCCGCCCCTCCCGCGGCGATATTGCCCTGTGCGGGATGATCCGCGTGCTGATCACCGTGATGCGGCGGCAACAGCGCGGCCTGTGCATCCCGCGCGTCCATGGGTGTTGCGGAGATCATAGGGGAACACTCATGCAGATTCGTTGCGGCATGGCGGGCATCGTCGCGCATCAACCATCGGAGGACACCTCGCTGGCGACCGCACCATCGTGCTCGTCTTCCGTGATCAGCGTTGATATTTCGGCGAAAACGGCGGCGGTGACCTCTGCACTTTGATGCTCGACCATCAAGCGGACGATCGGCTCGGTGCCCGAGGGGCGCAGGATGATTTGCCCTCTCGAGCGACGCACGGGCGCACTCGACGAGGAGTCGGTGTCATGGCTGGCGGGCACTTCTTCTTGCCATTGGTCGTGCAACTCGGCGATGCGGTGGATCAATTTCATCGACCGGAGCCGTTGATCGGTCGCAGCATTGCGCGGAAAATTGCCCTTTTGTACCGGATAGCTGCGATACCCCGCGGCGAGGGTCTCAATCGGGAGCTTCTTCGCCACCATCACAGCCAAGATATGTAATCCCACCAACAGGGCGTCGGCAGAAGCGGCGTATTGGTGCATCATGAGATGTCCTGACGGCTCGCCACCAAGGACAGCAAGATGGTGTCGCATCCACTCCATGACATAGCGGTCGCCGACGGGCGCGCGCAGCAACTCAATGCCGAGCGGCATCAAGAATTCTTCGAGCCCCAAGGACGCCATGGTGGTGGTCACGACCTTGTTGTTGGTCAACTCACCTTGTGCGTGAAGCCACGTCGCCAACACAGCCAGCAACGCCTCCCCAGACAGCACCGTCCCCGAATGTGTGGCAACGACCAGACGATCCGAGTCGCCATCCACAGCAAAACCAATATCGGCACCAGTCTCCACGACCGTCCGTGCCATCGTCTCGGGGTGGATCGCGCCGCAGTCGGCATTAATATTCGTGCCGTTAGGGAGCACGGAAAGCGGAATAACCTCGGCGCCCATTTCGAAAAATACCGCAGGGGCAATCCGGTAAGCCGAGCCATGCGCACAGTCGACCACCACGCGCATCCCATCCAAGGTGAAATGACGCGGCAGGCTCGATTTCAGTGATTCAATGTAGCGACCTTTGGCGTCCTCGATGGTGGCCGCCCTTCCCACCGCATTGGCAGGGGCATAGAAGAAGTCTTCCGATTCCATCAAGGCTTCGATGGCGACTTCATCCTCATCGGACAGCTTGTGCCCATTCGGACCAAACAGCTTCACACCATTGTCGGTATAGGGATTGTGCGATGCCGAGATCATCACGCCAATATCGGCGCGCAATGATTGGGTGAGCATCGCGACTGCCGATGTGGGCAAGGGGCCAACCTTGCGGACGTCCATCCCCGCGGAGATAAACCCCGCCATCAGCGCAGATTCGACCATGTACCCCGAAAGCCGCGTGTCCTTGCCAATGATCACCAGTTTTTGGTGATGGCCAGGACGGTTGAGAAAGTGTTTTGTCGCTGCCTGTGCCAGTCGCACTAGGTAGTCTGGACGGATGGGGGCTGTGTTTGCCTCGCCGCGCATGCCATCGGTGCCAAACCATCGTTTGTGTATCATGCCGCATTTATACCACGCTGTAGGGGTTACAGGCAATGAAGGTGGCAGGAGGGTACTGATAGCGAAGCTCGGTCAGCGTGCCGGCAAGATGTTGAGGCATACAGAGCCCCACGCATGCCCCACCACTGCCCGAAAGGGTAGAAAAGAACACATGGCGATGGGTGCGAAATTGATCGAGAAGCACCCCAACCGAAGGGGAAACCTGTATTGCCGCCTGCGTCAGATGATTGCGGGCATGGGTACGCAGCCACGCATGCCACTCGGCGGCGCGGAATTGGGTTGCCTGCGCGCCCATATCCGCGGGTTGAGGGGTGGCACCGGTGGCAAGGGTTGGATTGTCCTTGCTTGCGTCAAAAGCGGCAAAAACGTGCTCGGTTGCTAGGTGCACCGTGGGATCGAAACCAATGATGATGCTGAAATTTGCGGGGAAAGTTGGCAGGGGCGTGGTGCGCTCGCCGATTCCCTCTACCCACTGCGGGGAGGGGGTGAGGCAAACAGGAATATCAGCACCGACTTTATAGGCAAGCTCCGTTCTATCGAGGGAGGGCAACCACGCGGGAACAAGCAGTCGAAGGGCTGCCGCGGCATCAGACGATCCTCCGCCAAGACCGGCCCCCGCGGGCAGGCGTTTGGTCGCGACAATCCTGCCTTTGGTGAGGCGGTGCAGGATTTGCTGCCCCCCTTCCTTAGCCTGCAAAGCCCGGGCCTTTGCCTGCAAAGCACGGGCAACATGCAGGCAGGCACGAACAATGAGATTGTCATAGGCAGGAAGCACGATGCTGGGCTTGTCATCTGTCTCCGCCATTGAGACGTGCAACGGCGTGTCCTCAGGGATGTAGGCAAGGCAGTCGCCGAAGTCGGCAAAGATCACCAACGATTGGAGCGGATGAAATGTCCCCTCCTTCTTCCCCATGGCAAGGTGAAGGTTTATCTTGGCAGGAGCAAGAATCGATGTCTCTCTTTGTCCGCTCATTCGCCCAATCTCGTGCGCGTGCTGGCACGTGGGTGATGACCTCTGTTCTGTTTTGCGCATGTTCACGTTTTCTTTCTTGGTGCCATGATCATTGTTTCAGCGACCGCCACAAACAGTGGCAAGACGACCCTTTGTGCGGCACTGATTCGTGCTTTGGTACGTCGGGGGCATTCGATTGCCCCCATCAAATTTGGACCCGACTACATCGATCCGACATTCCACGCATGTGCGGCCAACCGGCCGTCCTGTGCCAACCTAGATGGATGGGGGCATAGCCGCGCCCAGCAACAGTCGATCATCCGTCATGCTTTTGCCGGCGACACTAGTCCCGCCGGCACTAGTCCCGCCGGCACTAGTGCCGGTGACACTAACCCCGGTGACACTAACCCCGGTGACACTAGTCCCCTGCCGCCTTCGCTGATAGTCGCCGAAGGGGTGATGGGGCTGAACGATGGCGCACGCGACGGCCGAGGGTCGACCGCCGAGGTCGCCTGTACCCATCAGGCAAGCGTGTTGCTCGTGGTAAACGGCCAGCAGGCGAGTACCACCCTGGCGATTATGGTGGCAGGGCTCGTGACACACAACAAGGACGTCCACATTGCGGGAATCATCCTCAACAAAATGTCGAGCGAAAGACACGCCGCTTGGCTGACAACCCAATTCGTTCAATGGCTGCCACAAACGCCTGTGCTCGGTTGGATCGGTTTTGACCCCAGTTGGAACGTGCCGCGCCGCCACTTAGGCTTGGTTCTGGCGGAGGAAATCCCGACTTGGGATGCCACCCTCGACGTCTTGGCTGATAAGTTGGAACAAGCCCTCGACCTTACGGTGATCGAGAGAACGTTGTACGCGGCGACTCGACGGGTGTTGCGCGGCATCGATGAAACGCAGGATGCCCCCACATCCTTGCCTGTTGTCGATTCTTCATCTTTGGTTGCCCAACAGTCCCCGCGCGGTCACCGAGTACCCTCCCCCCCCAGCCATCGCCATCGCTCGCCGACGATTGCCATTGCCTATGATGCGGCGTTTCGTTTCGTCTATGCCCACACGATACGCCAGTGGTGCGAGCTTGGTTATCACGTAACGTGGTTTTCCCCACTTGCCGACGAAGTGGCACCCGAGCAGGCAGACGCGGTATTTCTCCCCGGCGGTTACCCCGAATTACATGCCGAGCAATTGGGGGCTGCCCATCGCTTTCGTGCCTCACTGCACAGCCACGCGGAAAAGGACACGCTGATCTATGGAGAGTGCGGGGGGTTCATGGTGCTCACCCAATCCCTGACCGTTGTCGAGAAGAACAAGCCCCTGCAAGGGGCGGAGCAGGGGACACAGCAAGCAGTCGGCGACACCGTGCGTGATTCCTCAAATCACACGACGGAATATCCGATGCTTGGATTACTGCCCGGACGCGTGGTGATGCGGGCGCGTCCGTCGCTTGGCTATCGACGGGTGTGCTTGGGGGACGCGACGCCGCCGTTGTTGCGGGATATGGTGTATCGGTCGGGGGGAGGAACCGCGCATGAATTTCACTATGCCCAGTATTTGGACTTGTTGGATTCTGCCGCGGTCTCTCCTCTTTTTGCCGAGGTCACCGATGCCGAGGGCAAGGTTCTGGACACGTCACAGCGCAAAGACACGGGGTTGATCCCCGGCGATCCATCCAACGGACTGATCTGCGGATCGGTGTGTGGGACATTTCTTCATCACATCGAGTAGCGCGGGTTGCTCATTCGGGGATCGGACGCCGGGTTGGGGTTGCTTTTTTCCTCTCATCGGCTTCGGAGAGGGCGTCGGGGGTTGAGAGGGGTTGAAGGGAGGGGGTGGGAGGGGTGGGAGGTGGGGGAGGGGTTGCTTTTTCTTGCTTTCGGCAATGAGGCAACCTATCGACCATAGCAACCATGCTATTGAC
>JAHZLG010000192.1 GCA_022599995.1 Alphaproteobacteria bacterium
CTATTATCTAGCAAAACAGCACCCTAACGGGGGGCGGCCTAGTCAGTCTCTGCCGCAAGAACGCCCGCATCGACAAGGGTTGATCGAATATCATCGAGCACGGTCTCATCCTCGATGGTCGGGGGAGCTTTGTACGCCTTGCCACTTGCCATCTTCGCCAGGACAGCGCGCAATATTTTCCCCGAGCGCGTCTTCGGCAGGCGGTCAACAACCAAAACCGTCTTCAACGCTGCGACAGCCCCGATTTGGTCGCGCATGCGCTTCACGCACTCGCCGGGGACTTGGTCGCTCGCGCTATCGCGTTTCAGCACAACGAAGGCAAGCGGCATTTGTCCCTTCAACGCATCATCGATCCCCACCACGGCGGATTCGGCAACGGCGGGGTGTCCCCCCAGCACCTCCTCCATCGCTCCTGTAGAGAGACGGTGCCCTGCCACATTGATGACATCGTCGGTGCGCGCCATCACGTACAAATAGCCGTCATCGTCCAAATACCCCGCATCCCCCGATCGGTAATATCCCGGAAAGGTCTCAAGGTAGGTTTTATGAAAACGGTCATCTGCCCGCCACAGACCCGGCAGTGCCCCCGGCGGCATGGGCAAGCGCACAGCTATTTCGCCCATCTCCCCTGCCGGTAACGCCTTGCCCGCGTCATCCAACACCGCAATATCCCACCCCGGCACTGGCTTGGTCGGCGAGCCGTATTTGATCGGCAAAAGCCCCAACCCTGCATAATTCGACACCATGGGCCAGCCGGTCTCGGTTTGCCACCAGTGGTCAATCACGGGCACACCAGTGATTGATTCTGCCCATTGGATGGTGTCGGTGTCACTGCGCTCCCCGGCAAGGAACAGGTGACGGAAGGCCGAAAGGTCAGCCTGTTTGGCAAAGGTGCCATCGGGGTCTGCCCGCTTCAATGCCCGAAAAGCGGTCGGTGCGGTGAAAAAACTCGCCACTTTGTAGCGTTCGATCATCCGCCAAAGCACCCCAGCATCGGGCGTGCCCACTGGCTTCCCTTCATACATCACGCTTGCGCACCCGTGAAGGAGCGGGGCATACACAATGTAGCTATGCCCAACCACCCATCCCACATCGGATGCTGTGAACATCACCTCATCCGGGGTGACACCGAAAACAGCTTCCATTGACCACTTCAGGGCGACCATATAGCCTCCCGTGTCGCGGATAACCCCTTTGGGATCACCCGTCGTCCCCGACGTATAGAGGATATATAGCGGATCAGTCGCCCGCACCGGCACAGGAGCCATTGGCGCGGCGGCTTCGATGGCCTCCGCCATCGTCACCACCTCGACCGTGCTGTTTTTCATGTTTGCTTGACCGCGCAGCAGCATGGCGTGCTCTTGGTCGGACATACCGCGCTCGGGGCGTTCGTGCACAACAATCGCGCGCATGGGGTGCGCGACAAGATCGATCGCCGCCTTGACCAGCGGCAAGTATTCAATGGTACGGTTGGGCTCATAGCCGCAGGTGGCGGTGATGATCACCGAGGCTTCGGCGTGGGAAATCCGCGTCGCCAATTCCCGCGGGGCAAATCCGCCAAAGACAACCGAGTGCACCGCCCCGATCCGTGCGCAGGCCAGCATTGCCACCACGCACTCGGGCACCATGGGCATGTAAATGATGACGCGATCGCCCTTCGCCACCCCCAGCCCGTGGAGCACGCCAGCAAGCCGTGCCGTATCGGCAAGCAATTCGCTGTAGGTAATGTCTCGCTGGGTGCCGGTCATGGCAGATGCATAATGCAGGGCGACCCTCTCCCCTCTTCCTGCGTGCACATGCCGATCGATGGCGTTGTGACACAGATTCACGGTCGCATCCGGAAACCATCGGTGGATCGGGGTTTGACTCGAATCCAGTATTTGTTGCGGTGCCTCGATCCAGTCGATGGCTAAGGCTTGTTGACGCCAGAATTCGATCGGGTCGGCAAGGCTTTGTGCATAGGTGGCAGCGTAGTTCGAGAGGGTCATGGCAACGATTCAAACAAGAAGAGGCAGAAAGTGCGACGCAAGAGAAAGCAGTATTGAACGCCGAAATGCTACAAGTATTTGCCGGCGCATTCAACCGAGCAACGACCAAACGGAAGATACGCCTGTGACATCATCCCGTGAAGCGTGCGCGCATCACCCACCCGCCTGATGAGGTATGCCAAAAACCGCCGCGTGAAATTGGCTAGAGACCTACTGGAGACCCTACCGAAGACCTGCTGAGAGTTGCTGGTAACCCTACTGGAGTCCTACTGGAGACCGTACTGGAGACCTGCTGGTAACCCTACTGGTGACCCTACTGGAGAACGTACTGGAGACATAGCTGGTAAACCTACCGAAGACCTGCTGGAGACATAGCTGGTAAACCTACCGAAGACCTGCTGGTGACCTACTGAGAGTTGCTGGAGAGACGCTGGTAAACCTACCGAAGACCTACTGGAGACATACTGAGAGTTGCTGAAGAGATGCTAAAGCAAATGCCGGGCACTTGCCCGCGAGAAATACAGGCTTGCTTGACAATGCTGGTCTCGCTTCCTAGTGTCGCCGTGATCATCGTGCTGGGAATGTCGGCATTGATGCTCGTGATTGTGTGGCCATACGGTCGTGCTGTGCCCAGGTGGCGGAATTGGTAGACGCGCAGGCTTCAGGTGCCTGTGGGGGCAACCTCGTGGAAGTTCGAGTCTTCTCCTGGGCACCACAACATTCGGGTGTTGACAAACAATGCCATGGCAATCAGGCGCACGGTTTGCGTGCTGCCGGCCACGGCTTTGGCATCCCCGTGCACCAGTGCCCTTGCTGCGGCATCCTGCCTTAAGCCAGCCCCTGATCTGTCTTTGATCAGCCCATGATCAGCCTTTGATCAGTCTTTGATCAGTCTTTGATCTCTCCTTGTTCTCGCCGCGAAAGAGTCTCATGCCCGATCGGTCTGTTGAACGCACCTCGATGGTCGAGAGCCAGCTGATGCCCAGCGGTATCAACCACCGTGCTCTCTTGAACAGTTTCCTTCGAATCAAACGGGAAACCTTTTTCCCCTCGGCCGTCCGGGCGCAGGCCTATGCGGATCAACACGTCCCGTATGTCTCGTCGGCACCGCATGCCGTGCAAGCAGATGGGACACCGGCAACGAACTGGATTCTCTCTCCGTTGTTGGGGGCAACGTTGTTACAGGCGGCGTCTCCTTCCCCTTCGGACAACGTACTGATTATCGGCGATCGCATCGGGTATTTGGGGGCAGTGCTCGCCTACACCTGCACATCGGTGATTGCCTTGGTCGAGCAAGCCACTATTGCTTCTGATCTCCTGTTTGCCGCTGACATTTCTAATTGCGTTGCCATCGATGAGGCATCATCCTCACGATGGAAGAGTGAGGCCCCCTACGACAAGATCATCGTGGCGGGCGGGGTGGAAGAATTTCCCTCCTTTTATGGCCGGTACCTTAACCCTGAAGGGGGCGAGTTGGTCTGTCTTGCCGTTACCCAGCCCCTCGACGGCGGGGCGATGGCCGAGCTGACCTTGATGACGCGGCGGGGAAAGGCGGAACCAAAGCGCGTGTTGTCGGTGCACCACACGCCGATCTTGCGGGAATTCACCCTGCCGCCATCTTTTGATTTTGCATCGTAGCCCGTCGGCGGCATTGCGCGGTTGCTTTCCTCTCCCGCCTTATCCCTGATTTGGGTCCCAGATTTGGGATAGGTGGTGATCGAATGACGATGTGATTCCCACTTGTCCGCAGCTTGCCGAGTCGACCTTTTTGTTGCCCGCTTGGAACTTTCGAGTCGACCTCGTTGTTGCCCGCTTGGGACTTTCGAGGCGGCTGGATTGTCAGGGGAGGGAGGGAACAGACAATCCCCTAGCACAGCAACACAGCAGCACTGCGTAACGACAACGAAAGAGACATCCGAGCAGGGTGTCGGCTTGTTGTTACCCCCTTCACCGCCTATTTGGAAACGACCACACCGGCTTTGGACGCAGCTCGTGCCTATGCAAGGCAGGGGGTTGCAGTCGCGCTGCGTGAGGCACTGGGCGTGATCGCCGTCTTGCCGTTGCTTTCCGCGACCACGCGCCATCGCCCGCCATCATCCGCCTTCACCCGCTATCACAAGAGTTGTCTCGCCTCCATGTCCCCCCCCGAAATCAGAAGCACCACCGTTGTGGCCGTCCGCAAAGAGGGCAAGCTCGCGATGGCATGCGATGGTCAGGTCTCATTTGGCCAGACCATTATGAAAAACAACGCCGTGAAAATTCGCCGCCTGTTCCAGAATCGCGTTTTGGTCGGCTTTGCCGGTGCGACCGCTGACGCCTTCACCCTCTGCGAACGCTTGGAGGCAAAGCTAGAATATCATCGTGGCGACCTGGCGCGCTCGGCGGTGTCGCTTGCCAAAGACTGGAGGCAAGACCGCTACCTGCGTCGGCTCGAAGCCATGCTCGTGGCTGGCGATGCGGATCATCTGCTTCTTGTCTCGGGAACCGGCGATGTGGTCGAGCCCGAGGATACCATGATCGCGATCGGGTCGGGGGGCAATTTCGCGCTGGCGGCAGCTCGGGCACTGTATCCTCTTCCCGATTGGGATTCCCGCGCCATCGTCACCCGCTCGCTTGAGATAGCAGGCGATATTTGTTTGTACACCAACAGCCACCTTACCATAGAAGAGCTATAATGGCGCTTACCCCGAAACAAGTCGTTGCCGAGCTTGACCGCTATATCATCGGGCAGAATGACGCCAAACGCGCGGTGGCGATTGCCCTGCGTAACCGCTGGCGCCGCCTCCAATTGGACAAGGACTTTGCCACCGAGGTGCAGCCGAAAAACATCTTGATGGTCGGGCCGACCGGGTGCGGCAAGACTGAGATTGCCCGTCGGCTTGCCAAGCTCGCGGATGCCCCCTTCGTGAAGGTCGAGGCCACCAAATTCACCGAGGTCGGCTATGTGGGACGCGATGTCGAGCAGATCATTCGCGACCTGCTCGATGATGCGGTGGCGATGCGCACCGAGCGTCACAAAAAAGTGGTCGCCGCGCAGGCAGAGGTTGCCGCCGAAAATCGGGTGATCGAAGCGATCGTTGGCGCCAATGCCTCGGCGGAGACGCGTGAGAAGCTTCGCAAACAGTTGCAGGATGGCGAGCTCGATGATCGTGAGATCGAGCTTAACCTTGAGGACAACAGCCCCATTCAAATCTCGGCTGATCCGATTCCCGGTGCGCCCGGCATGCAGATGGGTGTGCACAATCTGGGCGATATGTTGAAGCGGTCGATGGGGGGCATGACCAAGCCACGCCGTTTGTTGGTGAAGGACTCGCATAAGGTGCTCGTCGCCGAGGAGTCGCAAAAGCTGGTCGACGAGGAAAAGATCGTGAAAGAAGCGATCGAGTGGGTCGAGCAACACGGCATCGCCTTCATCGATGAGATCGACAAAGTAACCATCGGACGCGACGACCGCGGGGGAAGCGTATCCCGCGAAGGAGTGCAACGTGACCTGCTGCCGCTGATCGAAGGCACCGCAGTGAGCACGCGCCACGGCACCGTGCACACCGACCATATTTTGTTCATCGCCTCTGGGGCCTTTCACCTGTCAAAGCCGGGTGATCTGTTGCCCGAGTTACAGGGTCGGTTGCCGATCCGCGTGTCGTTGAAACCGCTGGAACAAGAGGACTTTCGTCGCATTCTCACCGAACCCGACTTTGCCCTCCTCAAGCAGTACACTGCCCTGCTGGGAACCGAGGGCATCACGCTAAAATTCTCCGAGGATGCCATCGAAGCCATTGCAGAATCGGCCATGACACTGAATCACCGCGTCGAGAACATTGGGGCAAGGCGACTTCAGACGGTGATGGAATTGCTCTTGGAGGGGCTCAGCTTCGA
>JAHZLG010000193.1 GCA_022599995.1 Alphaproteobacteria bacterium
GACCTACTTCCATAAGCCGCTTACCGCCTTGAATGCGCATGGCGGCGATATTATCCGGCCGGAGGGGTGTGAGTGGCTGAATTACGAAGGCGAGATAGCCCTCGTTGTCGGACGTCACTGTCGGAACATCGCTCCTCAGGATGCCGGGGCGTACATTGCCGGCTATACTGTGGCGAATGACTACGGATTGCACGACTTCCGTGATACCGACGCGGGATCAATGCTGCGCGTGAAAGGTTCGGATACCCTTTGCCCGCTGGGCCCGGGGTTGGTTGATGATTGGGATTTCCACAACAAGCGCATCCAGACTCGCGTGAACGGCGTGGTGAAGCAAGACGGCAACACGTCCGAGATGAAGTGGGACATGCACTATATCCTCGCCGACATAGCGCGCACTATCACGATGCTTCCCGGCGATGTCATTCTTACCGGGACGCCCGCCTTCTCGCGTCCCGTTTTTCCGGGGGATGTCGTCGAGGTTGAGGTCGAGGGATTAGGCGTCTTACGCAACACCATTGTGCAAGGCGGGGTCGGCATTCGTCCCGACGTTGGCGCACAGCCGTCGCGCTCCGAAGAGGTGGTCTCGACAGCCCTCGGGGGTGATTGGGAGCACCGCGGCAAGCGCGCCGCAGGAGGACAAGGGGCTGCCTTCTATGAATCAACCTTGTCGGAGAAGGCAACCACTCCTTCGTCATCGAAAGCATAAGGGGAGGCACGTGAGGCAGGTGAGGCACGTGTCGGCGGGCTGCAACCCATATACTTCTCGGTTCCAGACCTTAGGGCCACGCCACCCTTACCAGTTGGTGAGCACGCGATAAGAAAGTGCCTCAAGGATGTGGTGTGATTCAATGAATCGTGACTCATCGAGATCGGCAATGGTGCGTCCCACGCGTAAGATACGGTGAAACCCACGGGCGGTGAGGTCTAGGTTCTCGACCGCCCGCGTAATCGTGCGACGTCCTTCTTCGGATAGCTCGATGATGTCATTGATCTGTGCCGCGTCAATGTGGGCGTTCATCAAAATAGTAAGCCCCTGCGTGCCAAACCGAGTGTGTTGCACATCGCGGGCACGGATCACTTGCTGTCTCACCTCAGCCGATGAGATGGTGTCTTCGTTATTCGTGTCTTCGTCTCCCGGCGCGCGCGCAAGGGTCAGCACGTCAATGGCGGGGACGGCAATGCGCAGATCGAAACGATCCAACAAGGGACCGGACAATTTCTCTTGGTACTTTCGGGCGCATCCCGGGGTTTTGTCACACTGCCGATCAAGGTCGCCAAAATACCCACAGCGACAGGGATTCATGGCGGCAATCAGCTGGAACCGCGACGGGTAGGTAATATGATGGTTGGCACGGGAAACGGTAACCTGCCCAGTTTCCAGCGGTTGGCGAAGGGATTCGAGGGTTTGCCGCGAAAACTCGGGCAGCTCGTCCAGAAACAGCACCCCACGATGGGAGAGGGTCATTTCGCCGGGACGTGCCCGCGTGCCGCCGCCGGCAAGCGAGACGACTGATGCCGTATGGTGGGGGTCGCGGTAGGGCCTCCGGGTGATGAACCCATTATCACCGAGCATCCCTGACACCGAGTGGATCGCCGAGACCTCAAGGGCTTCCTCGATGGTCATCGGGGGCAAGATGGATGGCAAGCGCGAGGCGAGCAAGGACTTGCCAGCTCCCGGTGGGCCATACATGAGCATGTGATGGCCGCCCGCGGCCGCGATGGCGAGGGCACGTTGGGCGTCGCGTTGCCCTCTGATATCCTTGAGATCGGGCAACTCGGGCAGGGGATTCTTCGGTGGCTCGGGGGTGGGGGCGGGAAGGCTGGTTTCTTCGCGCAAGACGCCGATAATGTCGGTGAGCCACTTGGCAGCGGTTATGTTGGTTACGATAACGTCGGTGTCGGTGTCAGCGCGCAGAGCGGTTGTCACTGCCCACGCTGCTTCGTTGCCGTTCTCCTCGGGGCAAATGAGGCTGATATTCTGATCGACGCAGTATTTGGCAACGGGCAACACGCCAGCAACGCGCATCAGGCGTCCGTCGAGGGTCATCTCACCCAGTGCGAGGGTGTCGTACAGCGATTCAGTGGGCACAATGTCCAGAGCTGCCAGCAAAACGAGGGCGATTGCGAGGTCGTAGTGGCTTCCTTCCTTCGGGAGATCAGCCGGGGCAAGGTTGACGGTGATGCGCCGGGCGGGCAGGGCGATCCCAATCGAAGAGAGGGCGGCACGCACACGGTCGCGAGATTCGGTTACTGCCTTGTCGCCGAGCCCGACGATATGCAGATTGGAGACCCCCGAACTAAGGTTGACCTGCACTTCTACGGGAATGACCTCGATGCCGCGAAACGCTATGGTGGTGATATTTGGGCTTGGCAAGGGGGATTCCTCGAAGGGTAGGATTGATGTTTTTCGTGGGCGGGGAATTCTATCCCAGCGAGGGGTAGAGCGCAGAGAGATTGTACAAGGAACGTACAGGTAAGGTACAAGGAACGTACAAAGAATGTACAGGGACGATACAGGGAGGGAACCTTGGGGCCTTTCCTATAGTTGCTGTCCTGTGCCTCAGCCTTGCAAAATGCCGTGGGGAGGACGCAATGCGATGACCGAGGCGACGGGGGGGGAGGGGAGGGGAGGGGAGGGGGGAGGGGGGAGGGGGGGCAAAAAGTCAATCGGGACAAACAGCCTAATCGACTGGCCTGAGCCGATGCTTAATCCTAGACGAGACAAAATCTATGGCAAGCGATGGCAACGACGGCTGAAGTCGATAGCTAGCATAAATGACGCAAGTGAGAGGGGTTCTTCTGCGCTCGTTGCGCCGTGCTGGCACTGCTCCGATCTACTTTAGCCGACCATGCCAGCGCAATTCCACAAGTGCGCGGCATCACCAAGAACAAGGAACACATGGCTGCATGGGCACTTGGGCACAGGGGCACTTGGGTGCCCGGGCGACAGATTTATTCACCCGTCACATTCACCGTGCACATTCAACCGACCGCGCATCACCCTTGCTCGCGTGGGGTGCCCAAACGACTGATAACACTTGACATTGAAGCAAACCCGGTGTAGGACGATCGCAATACCGTAGCCATGGTGATGCAGTGCGTGTGCCTCTATGGCAGGTGCCTGCGTATATCTTACCCATGGTGATGCAGTGCGTGTGCCTCTATGGCAGGTGCCTGTGTAATCCTTGTATACCATTGTACATATCTTTTTATTATTTTAGGACAGAATCTTTTGCCCAAAGAAGAAGCTATTCCCATGGATGGCACTGTCACGGAGGTCCTTCCTAATGCGATGTTCCGTGTCAAGCTTGAAAACGATCATGAAATTCTTGCGCACACGTCGGGAAAGATGCGCAAGAACCGGATTCGAGTGCTCGCGGGTGACCGTGTGACGGTTGAGATGACGCCTTATGATCTTACCAAAGGGCGGTTAGTGTACCGCTATCGTTCATAGCAAGAACCCGTTTTTGTTGCGATATTCCCATTGAGCTTGGCCATTCCTGAGAAAGCATTATTGCGCGAAGGGCTTGTGCCCGAGGATTGCGGCGCGAACGTTACCTGCTTGCTTCGGCTGTGCCATAAAACGCTGCGGGTATTTCGATGGCAGTAACGTGGAAGCAGCGCCGCAAAGACTTCTTGCGGTCGGGGGTGGGCATCAAGGTTTTCTCGGCATTGGTCATCGTCTACCTGTGGCTTGTCGAGCGCACATCGAAGACGGTTGCTGTTGGACGGGCACCTTCCTTCGTTACTTATCGCGATCAGCCGCCGGTGATATTTGCTTTTTGGCACCGGGATATTTTTGCCACGACCATTGTTGGCAGGCGTTTTTTCCCTCACCGGGGCGTCACCTTGCACCTGTTGATTTCGCAGCACGATGATGCGCGCGTCTTGCATCGGGTGTCGGATTGGTGTCGGTTTGGCAAGGTGCTTGGTTCATCGACCCGCGGTGGGCGTGGGGCGATGAAGGACATGCGTGATGTTCTTCTGATCCAGCGGCATCATGTTGTGGTCACCCCGGACGGCCCCCGAGGACCAAGTGGGCAGGTGAAGCCGGGTGCCATTGCCCTCGCTCGGATGACGGGCGTCCCTATTGTTGGCATGGCTTGCCGCTCGTCGCGACGCTGGACAATGACGCGGACGTGGGATCAATTCTTTGTTCCCAAATTGTTTATGACCTCTTACTTGGCCCTTACGCCGCCATTGCATTTTGACCGCAACGAACCCCTGGAAGAGGCGACGCATCGATTGCAGCTTGAGCTCGATCGACTCGCCAGTGGGGTTGATCGTGTGGTGCGGCATGCAGGACGAAAAAGTTTTCGATCGAGGGCCGCGGATTGCCTGTTGGCTCGCATCAGACCGGCACGCAAGAGGGCACGATCTCGGCTCATGGAGTGATTTGCCGTGGCCAGTTGTGCGGATGAACCCTTGCCTTTTGGGTTAAGTA
>JAHZLG010000194.1 GCA_022599995.1 Alphaproteobacteria bacterium
AGGCATTGCCGTAAGGAGTATTGCGACCATCATAGCGGCTAAAGCAAAGAAGTGCCCTAGTGACGTTCAGCGGCAGCACCATAGGGAATGTTGCGCCCACCATAGCGACGAACACGGACATTGGCTTGCTCGGCGTGGCCGATAAAGCCCTCGAGCACGCACAGCCGCGAGCAGTACTCACCTATCTTGCTGGAAGCCTCATCGGTGGTCACGCGCTGGTAGGTATGTGTCTTGAGGTATTTGCCCACCCAAAGACCACCAGTATAGCGTCCTGCACGCTTGGTGGGCAGGGTGTGGTTGGTTCCGATCACTTTGTCGCCATAGGCGACATTTGTTCGTGGCCCCAGAAAGAGCGCACCGTACCGGGTCATGTGCTCGAGGTACCAGTCATCTCGGTCGGTCATCACCTGCACGTGCTCAGAGGCGATCTCATTGGCTTTCGCGAGCATCTCATCGTGGGTATCGCAGAGGATGACCTCGCCGTAATTTTCCCAGCTCAACCCGGCTTGGGCCGCGGTGGGGAGAATCTTCAGCAGCCGTTCGACCTCCGAGATTGTCTCAGTTGCCAGTCGGCGTGAATTGGTGATCAGCACATTCGGCGAGTTGATCCCATGCTCGGCTTGGCCGAGCAGGTCGGTCGCGCAGATTTCGGCATCGACGGTCTCGTCGGCGATTACCATGGTTTCGGTAGGCCCGGCGAGCAAGTCGATGCCGACGCGTCCGAACAGTTGTCTTTTCGCTTCGGCCACGTAGGCATTGCCGGGGCCCACCAGCATATCGACGCTCTCGATGCTCTCGGTGCCGAGTGCCAGTGCGCCGACGGCTGCGACTCCGCCTAGCACGTAGATTTCATCGGCCCCTGCCATCTGCATGGCGGCGATGATAGCAGGATTGGGTTTGCCCTCGAACGGCGGGCACACGGCAACGACCCGAGGAACTCCTGCCACCTTTGCGGTTGCCACCGACATGTGCACCGATGCCACCATGGGGTATTTTCCTGCAGGCACGTAGCACCCGACCGATTGCACGGGGATGTTTTTGTGTCCGAGAATGACTCCGGGCATGGTCTCGACCTCGATGTCGCGCATGCTGGCCTTTTGATGCTCGGCGAAGGTGACGACTTGTTTCTGGGCGAAGGCAATATCGTCTAAGTCGCCCTGATCGACTTGGCGGGCAATGCTGTCGATCTCGTCGTTTGTTAGTCGGAATTGGGTCGGGCTGTACTTGTCGAATTTTTCGGAAATGGCACGCACTGCGCTATCGCCGTGGGTGGAAATATCGTGCAGCATGGTCTCGACGGCGGTGCGTACTTTGGCGTCGTCTTCGGCACGCTCGGCCGCGGGTTTGCTGGATTTTAGGTAAGTGATCATCGGCGATAGAGGGGGTCTTTGAGGGAAAATCGAAATGGTTGCCGGCAATGCCGTTCACGACAATGCTGTTACCTGCATTGTTCGAGAAGTGGCAGGATCAGCAGTGTCACAAGCAACGAGTGGGTGTCACCCTTTGACGGCACCAGCGGTGAGGCCAGCAACGATTTGGCGTTGAAACACCAGCACCAGCACCAGCAAGGGCAGGGTGATGGAGACCGCGGCAGCGATCGCCTCGACCTGATCGGTGAGGGTTGTTTCGCGGTTGAAGAAATTCGTGATGGCGGGCACCATTGTGCGCGAGCCACTATCGAGCAGCAACGAGGTCACCAAATAATCATTGTAGGCAAGCAGAAAGCTGAACAATCCAGTTGTGATCACCCCCGGCCACATCACGGGCAGGATCACGCGAAGGAAGGCTTGCAATGACGAGCACCCATCGATCCGTGCGGCTTCGTCCAGCTCGGCGGGGATGCTTTGGAAGAAGCTTCGCAGCATCCAAATGGTGAAGGGTTGATTGATCGCGACCAGCACCATGATCACCGCGAGGGGTTGGCCGTAGAAGGTGGGCGGCATGTCGTTGAAAAGACGGAAAAACCAGCCGACTAACGGATTCTCCCACAGCGGGGCAAGGTAGGCCGAGGTGTTCACGAACACAGGCAGATAGCCAGTCACGAGCACCGAATGGGGCAGGGCACGGAAGATCAGTGCCAAGATCAGCAGCCAAAATGCCAGACGCGAGGGGGTGCGGGCAAATGCGTAACCCGCCAGTGTCCCCACCGTGAGTGAGATCGTGACAACACCGGTTGTCACGATGGCGGAATTGATCAGGTGGACGTAGAAGGCTCTGTCGATCCAGATTGACTGGTAGTGTTGCCACGTATAACCGATGATTGGCTTACCAAGTAACCACACATAATCGTTCACCACCCCAAGCACAGGGGTGAGAATGCCACGATACAGGACGAGTCCGCCAACAACGAGCCCCACCCAGATAAGGGCTGTGGCAAGCCCCCGCGGTGCTTCTTCTTTGACAAAGCGGTGCCGCGGGTCGCTCGTGTTATCGGCGAGCAGGCGGCTATGTGCCAGCCTAGCGAGGAGAGGGGCGTTAGAATTTGCCGAATGACCGTGCCCGACTGACGATGCGCCCAGCAAGCCGCGGAGAGTCCTTTTCGTTTGTTTCTTTTGCCGATCAAGCGTGGTTGCCAAGATGCCGATCCAGCGGGCTAGGTTGCGTCGAACACTCCGCACGCCGAAGTAGGTAACTGCCCCGAAAACCAGCACATCCAGCAAGGAAAACCCGCCGTCTTTGGCACGCGTTGCGGGGCCGAATAACACGGTGAAGGGATTAGCCGAGAAGGCGTCGATGGGTGCCTTGAAGCTCATGACGAAAATCCAAAAGATTGGAAATATCGCAATCGCGCACCAGAACAGCAGGAAGCTGCG
>JAHZLG010000195.1 GCA_022599995.1 Alphaproteobacteria bacterium
GCGGTCACGTGGCGGTAGTTTGGGTTCTTACTGAAGCTATCCAACGGTTTTGCACCGTCTTTGCCAAAGTCTCTCTGCTGAGCTGAGCTGGGCGAATCCACCTGTTCCTTTGTGCTCATCTCGGGGTTGCGATCAGCGAGCATTTTTTGTCCGCTTATATGGGTCTCAGCCATCTCCTTTTGCATGAGCAATGACGTTTTTTGCAATGACTTCGGCGATGTTGCGTTGAGCAAGCCTTGCATCAGCTGGTTGCCCTCCCGTTCCATCGTGGAGTTGTGGGTTTCTTTGTCGATCACCCGCATTGCTTGGGCAATCAGCTGGGCAGGGCTGGCACCGTGGGAAAGGTTCTTTCCCGATTGTTCGCGGGGTGTGAGGTTGCGCTCGATGGCATCGATCGCCTCCCCTTTCTCCTGATTGATCGTTGCTGTCATCTCTAGTGAGAGGGAGGATTCCAGCTGGATGTCGCTTCCATCATTTGTTTTCAGGAGGTGCTTTTTGTAATCATCGATCTGCATCTCTTCGCGTCTGTGGTTCTCGACCACTGTTCCTAGCCTCTGGGTAAGGTTGTGGGCAACCCTATCGAGATAGGCTACATCACGATTATCGGTGAGTTGCTTGCTCGCCTCGCGCAATTGCTGGGGGAGAAGTCCAATAGCACCTAACTTCTTGCCATCTGGCACATCAAGGGATTGGTCTTTGGCAAGTTCTTCATTGTTTTTCAGATAAAGGTGTTCTTTTTCTCGGTGTGTCTCGGCGCGTTGTTGGTACTGGTCGAGCAGGCCAGGAAGCTCGGGGCGGCCTGCTTGCTGTGTTCCTTCTTGTGCTAAGGTCTGCGCAAGCTCGGCTTGCTTGGTTTGGACGATGCTGTTCCACTCCCGCAGTTCAGGTATGGACACAGTGGTTACTCCTTGCTGGTTGGCACTTTGGACGAGCTTATTCATCATCGGGGTAGGGTCGAATGTTAGGATTGCCTTGGGGTTCAGGGCGAGCACTTGTTCGTTGCGGAGGTACTGTTGGCGTCCCTTCCCTTGGGGCGTATCGGTGTTGATTGGGTTGCCGTTATGCTCGTGGGTGGGGAGCTCGGCTTTGATTTGTGGGGTGCTGGTCTGCTTTGCCCAGTCGGCGGTGATCTTGTCTGCCCCATAGGTGTAGTTGTTGTGCACAACGATCATATCGGGGTACTTGTTCTTGACCTTATCGAGCACATCGGTGATGGCGTGCTTCAAGACGGGCTCAGCGAGGGCTTGCTTGCCGAGCCCGACAACGATGCGCGGGCGATCTTTGTCTTGCCAGTCGGGAAGGTTCGTGCGGTCATTGGCTCGATCAGCCTTGATGACCTCCTTGATTGCCGCAGTCTGTGTATTGGCGTTGATGTCCTGCCCGCGCTCGTAGAGGGCGCCGAAGTGCTCTTTGTACTGTTGCTTGGCCAGTGCGAGGGTTTGTTGTTTGGTGCTTGCATGCTCGTTGTGTGTGTTGCTGTTCGCTTGGAAATTGATGTTGTCCACCATCTTCCATGCTGCCCCCTTCATATCGGCTTGGGCGGAGGTTTGCATGCTGTTGTAGGAAATACCGTGAAAGAAACCCTTGATCGAGTTGAGAATGCCCTGTGGTGCTTGCTGGTCACCCTGATGGGTTGGTTGCTGGTCGAGGTTGGGGCGCGGTGTATGTGTCTTGTCTTCCTTTTGCCCTTCCCCTGATGGTGACGCGGGCGACTTCTCGGGGGTGTCTCGGAGGGCTTGGTCGAAGGTGCTCCTTCCCGGCTCTTGCCCTTTTCCTGCGCCGAAGGCACTTCGTTCCCACGACTTGCCTGTGGCTTCCTCATAACTGTGCCTTGCCGCGTGATATACTTCTGTGAGCAAATCCGCCCGCTCTTGGTTCTCGCTGAGCCTCTCGAGGGTCGTGCCGATTTTGCTGTCCACTTCCGACAAGTGTTGCTTGTCGTATGCTTTGTTCATCGTCTCAGCGAGGCCATCGAGCTGATGGCGTATTGTCTTGTCTGCATGGTCTGCCGCCATGGCTTGCACCATGGCGGATTTCACAATGTAGCCTGCATAGCGTTCGCCAAGCCCTTCATAGGACGTGCCACGTGTTGCCGAAATCAAATCGGCGATGGTGTCTTGGAATGTGCCAACGAGCTCGCTTCGGTCGAAGGCGTCTTTTTCCACGGCAGTACTATCCGTGTTTGATAGGCCGTGCTTTTCAAGCAGTCCTTGTTTGTTCAGTGACTGCATCTCTTCGGTGAGTGCACCTTGTCTGTCGGTGCCTCCCGTCGTCAGAGTATTGAACTCGTCTTGTATTTCGCGCTGTAATCTCTCGTCTTGTACTGAGAGGGTACTCGCAGAGCTTGTGTGAGGGGTGGGAGGGGTGATTTCGCTCATGACGGCACCTTCAAGATAGAGTGGTGCCCAATTTCTCTTCTATGGTATCATGTGTACTAAGGTGTTGCAAGAGTCCTTTGATTGCGATGAAAGATACCCTCGCCAATCACGAGGGTATCTTTCTCCTTGGTTATTACAACCGCTTAATAGTTACATCTACAATAAGATCGTTAAAGTCGTTATCTCCACCTGCGTCTGGTTCCCTAGAGTCATCACTGAATATTTGATATTCTATTTTTTCGTCATTTTCA
>JAHZLG010000196.1 GCA_022599995.1 Alphaproteobacteria bacterium
TGATAAATCCCCGCTCGGGGTGTAAAATATGGGACATCAATACCCAAAATCAAAAGAGGAACGGAATCGAAAACACGCCAAATTTCCTGCCAAGGCACGTCCCGCCAAGGCGCGGTCATTATCCCTTGCAATCATGCTGTTGTCAATGAAATGACAGGCAAAACGGCTGGTGTCCGGCAGCGTGCGACCAACCTGCCATTGCCGAGCCGTGCCCGGTGTTGCCCAACTGCCGTCAAGGTGGTTGGTGCTGCTCATACTTTCTCCAAGCTCCTTCTCGCGACATTTCTCCAAGTCTCCTTTTCGCGATATTTCTCCAAGTCTCCTTTTCGCGATATTTCTTCAAGTCTCCCCTGCGACATTTCTCCAAGCCACCCCTCTCGGCATTTCACCAAGCCTCCCCTCGCGGCATTTCTGCAAGCTTCCTCTCGCGATATTTCTTCAAGCCCTCCCCTAGCACCGAAGTTCGATGACCATACTGACTACCCCGTCCGCCCCCACGTCGCCCCCACCGGGGATGACTAGCTCGCGCCAACGCCAAAAAATGCTGGTGCGTGCGCTCGGGGCTTTGCCCGCGGCAGTGACGGGGGACACGAATGGCTCTGTGTCCTCATCGGTGACGGCGGCGCGTGCTGGGCATCCAGCAGGGCAAGGCAGCAACAACAAAAGCCCAAAGAAAGCAGCCACCCACTCCCTCTTTGGTGCCCTGTTGCTGTTAGTCGCAGGGGTGGGAGGGGTGGGAGGGGTAGGAGGGGTGCTCGGGGTGCCAAGCCTTGGCCAAGCCGACCACCACTTCGCCCTCACGATTGTGCGAGCGGGAGAAGGCTACCGATTTGGCTACCAATTCATGGCCGAGACCTGCACCGTCATAAACCGTGCCGCCAATGAACAAACGACCCTGCAAGAAACAACAGGGCATCGTTGCCTCGCCGTGTCATCAACCGACCCCGTGCAAGACCTTCAGCTATTACGCCGCCGACTGGTCGATTTCTTGGTGCTCCGTGGCGACCTTGCCCACGCGGCATATTACGGCAATGATGCCTTCGTCACCCCCTATCCCGAATTGCGCGTGATCGCTGCGTTGCCCGCCGTGCCGTTGCGAATTGCCTCGCGCCCCGGGGTAAGGATCGCGCGCCTGCGCGACATGCTCGGCCTTCGGGTCGCTTTTGGCGGTCCTCGGTCGGAAGAGCGCCTGCTCATGAATCTCGTCAGGCGCGAACGCGGCTGGCACGCGAGCGACTTCGCATGGGACCTTGTCGCCCCCCCCGAACGCAGCATGCAGGCACTGTGCAACAACGAAATCGATGTGATGATAGTGTTTGCTTGGGATTGGGTGCCCTCATGTCCGTTCAATCGCGGCAGACTCGCCGAGAGCGAGCTCCAAGCGATAGTCGTAGCCCACCCCGAGTATGTTCGCTATGAGCCACGCGTGTTCTCAGTCGCCGACCTGGCCCAATTCAGCGGGTCAGAGAACCAATCCGGTGACCAGCCCGCCAATGAATCAGATGGTGTCCGCGCGGATGCCGCCGAGGAGCAAACGACTACAGTGCAGACCTTGCAGTCAGCGGGAGTCGTTGGTGCCACCACCATCGCCCTGCGTTACCTGCTGCTAAGCCACGGAGCAACCGACAACGCCTCAAACCAAGCGGGACGACAACGCATGATCGATGCCATTGTCACCAGCCAACACCCTGATTATCAAGGCGATGCGATCACCCTGCGCCGTACCGATGAATGGGCACCGCTTTTTCGGGCCGTGCGTTGCGCATTTTGCTGGCAAATATCCTTGTTCCGCTTGCTGGATAGTGGCGTGCCGATTCCGTTCGATCCACACTCGCGCGCCTACCTGCAGGATGCCTTTGCAGAGTAGCAACGGCACGTCGCTCGCGCACAGTGGCAACGGCAGGTCGTTCGCGCACAGTAGCTACGGCAGGTTGCTCGTCCATTAAGCGGATGTTTTGGGCTTGCTCGCAGCTGCTGGTTTCTTCTTCGTGGCCTTCGGTGTCGCCGCCGACTTCTTCGCCGCGGGGGTTTTCGCCGCCGCCGTTTTCGCCGCAGCCGTTTTCTTCGGTGCAGCTGTTTTTGCTGACGCGGCTTTTTTTGTTCGACTCCCGGCAGTCTGCTTCTTCGCAATCAGGGCCAATGCTGCCCCCAAGTCGACCGCATCGGCTTCGGCACGTGGCACGCGGCACCGCACGTCGCCACTCGCCACGTCAATGCCAAAGCGCGACCGCAGTTTCACGACCTGAAGCCCGGTCAACGGGTCGACCCCGAGTATCTCGCCGCGCAAGGGCTTACTAGCGATCAAGTCAACGGCACGGTTGAGGCCAATCGTGAAGACGTCCTCATCGCTCTCGAGGGTGGCATTGCGAAAGCCGCACTTGATGTAAGGACCATAAGGGCCACGATTCGCGACAATAGGCTCGCCACTCTCAGGATAGATACCGACCACCCTCGGCAAAGAGAGATAACGCAACGCATCATCGAGAAGGGCAAGCGTCGGATCAAGGTCGGGCGGCAAAGATGCCCGATCGGGTTTCACCTTGCTGCCCTTGCGCGCCTCGCCGCGCTGGAAGTACAGCCCATAGGGACCTTGACGAATGGAGACGGGCAACCCCGACGTCGGATCATCCCCTAACTGACGGGGGTAAGGGGTGTCGCTAACCGCAAGCAACGCGGCCGCCGCCTCCCCCGAGCCGGCGGAGTCCTGAAGGGGCACCTTGTACTCGCAGGCAGGGTACTGGGTGCAGCCAAGAAACAATCCATAACGACTGATGCCCAACGAAAGGATGCCCGCGTGGCACTGTGGACACGTCGTTTTCGTTGCCTCTTCGCCGAGCAAGAGAGGGCGCAAGATGCGATCGAGCTCATCGCGAATGGTAACGTTGTCCAATTGCCCCACCTCGGTGGTGTTGCGATGGAAATCAGTCCAGAACGAACGCATGACCGTAAGCCACGGGGTGTCACCAATGGCAATCTGATCGAGCGAGTGCTCGAGCGATGCGCTGAAGTCCACATCGACATAACGCGAAAAATAACTGCGGAGAAATGCCGTGACCAAGTGTCCCTGTGTGGTCGGCACGAATTGCCGTTGCGCCAAGGTGACATACTGCCGATCTTGTAACAGCTTCAAGATGTTGGCATAGGTGGAAGGACGCCCGATGCTCCGGCTATCCATTTCCTTCACCATGCTCGCCTCGGAGAACCGCGGCGGCGGCTGGGTGAAATGCTGCGCGACGTCGGTGTTCCCCATGCCGAGGGGATCGTTTTCGGCAATCGCCGGGAGGGTTACCTCACGCTCGCTGTTGCGCTTGTTACCTTTGCCAGCCTTGCCTCCTTCGTTTCCTTCGTCTCCTTCGGCACCTTTGTCACGGGGGTGATTGGTCGACTCAGCCGCCTCGCGACGGGCATCGTCGCGCCCCACCCTTGCCGAGGCAGAGCCAGACCCTTCCCCGGCCGCCCCCGGCTCCAAATGGGGGGCATCGGCGTGCTGCTCTTGGTACAGCCGCAGGAAGCCATCGAACACCTGCACTGACCCCGTGGCGTGCCAACGAAACGACTCCGATGATTCCGCAATATCGACAGCGGTCTGCATGAACCGCGCCGGCATCATCCCCGAGGCAACGACGCGCTTCCAGATCAGCCCGTACAATTTGCGTTGATCTTCAGACAAAGAGGCCGCGACTTCCTCGGGCGATCGCCAGAAGTCCGTGGGGCGAATGCACTCGTGCGCCTCTTGGGCGTTTTTGGATTTTGTGCGGTAGGTGATCGGGGAATCCGGAAGGTACGCCTTGCCGTATGTTTTCTTGATCACCTCTCGTTGCTGGGTGACTGCGTCCTTGGCCATCGCGACCGAGTCCGTCCGCATGTAGGTGATAAGCCCGACACTCTCCCCACCGATCCCGATGCCTTCGTAGAGCTCCTGTGCCACCTTCATGGTGCGGGTGGTCGAGAACCCGAAGCGGCGCGAGGCATCCTGTTGAAGGGTCGATGTCGTGAAGGGAGGGGCAGGCATGCGCTTGCGTTCTGACTGCTGCCGCTTAGCGATTCGATGACCCGTGGTGGCCTCGATGGCGGTCTTAAGCGAGGCTGCGTGCTCGGCAGTGGCGATGCTCAGCTTCTGAAGTTTCACCTGCCCGGTATATTGCAACGTCGCCTGAAAAGACGCCCCGGCGGGGGTGATGAATTGCGTCGCGATCGTCCAGTACTCATCGGCGACGAATTGGCGAATCTCAACCTCGCGTTCGCAGATCATCCGCAAGACAACCGACTGTACCCGACCCGCCGACCTCGACCCGGGTAATTTCCGCCACAAAATGGGCGACAAGGTGAATCCAACCAGAAAGTCTAGGCCGCGGCGGGCAAAATAGGCATCGATCAAGGCCTGATTGATCTGGAGTGGCGACTTGACCGCCTGGGTCACCGCGGTTTTGGTGATCTCGTGGAAAATGACGCGGGCAACCTCTTTGGTGTCGACGGCGACGCCGCTCTCACGCAGGGCATGCAGGACGTGCCAGGCAATGGCCTCGCCCTCACGGTCGGGGTCAGTGGCAAGCAACAGACGTGTCGCGGGCTGGGCTGCTTTCGCCAGCAATTGGACGCGCTTCTTGCCTCGGTCAAGCATGTGCCACTGCATGGCGAAGTCATTGTCGGGGTCGACCGCCCCGTCCTTCGGCGAGAGGTCGCGGACGTGGCCATAGCTCGCCTCGACCTTATATCCCGCACCAAGGTATTTCGCGATGGTTTTTGCCTTAGCAGGCGATTCAACAATAACTAGGGTGGTGTCAGGCATAGAGTGCCCCCAAGAACATTCGAAAGGAGAAGGCTGAAGCAAATAAGGCAGAACCCCGCGCCACATTCGATGATGAGCTGGCCATGAGCCGGCGATGAGTTGGCTATATCAAGGCTACCATCGGGAGGGAATAGGGTACATCCCCCACGACTGCAAGATGCTCGTGCAAGAATCGCGGCACGCCTACGCCATGCTCGTGCAAGAATCGCGGCGCAGTGGTAACAAATGCCGGTGAGGAGAGCCCCCCGCATAGCGTTGCTTTATGGCCGCTGACACAATAAAGTCACCCTTACCGGTGATGGGGACCCCGACAAATAACCCTCTACCTACGCGACCCCTACCACTGACCATCGCGCTGCCACCACTCAACGGAGTACGCAACAATGCAAGAGACCTCTTGGCTTTTTGGGACAAACGAAACCTACCTGCTCGAGCTTTATGCCCAATACAAGCAAGCCCCGCAGTCCGTGAGCGAAGAGTGGCATCACATCTTTGCCGAGCTGAAAGACTCCGCCACGAAAGAACAACCGAGCTGGGCTCGTCGCGAAAGCAGCGTCGTGGGGGCAGCCTCGCCCGATTCCCCGCAAGCCGGCTATGCATCCGCATCGCCGCCGCCGATCGGGGCAGACCAAGCAGGAACGCATCGGCAACCGACCCTCGACTCGATCCGCGCCCTGATGCTTATCCGCGCCTATCGCGTGCGGGGGCACCTCCAGGCGACTCTCGACCCGCTCGGCCTGGCGAAAAAACCCACACATCCCGAGCTCGACCCCGAGACTTACGGGTTTTTCCCCAGTGATTTCGACCGCCCCATCTATATCAACCACGTGTTGGGGATGGAAACGGCGACGCTCAGACAGATTATGAAAATGCTGAAAGAGACATACTGTGGCAGCATAGGCGTCGAATTCATGCATATCAGTATCCCCGAAGAAAAATCGTGGATACAAGAGCGGATGGAATCCGTCAGCAATCACACGAATTTCACGAAAGTCGGCAAGCAGGCCATCCTGCAACGGCTGACCGAGAGCGAGACCTTCGAGAAGTACCTCGACCGCAAATATGCGGGCGCAAAAAGATTCGGACTGGATGGCGGCGAGTCAGTCGTGCCGTCCATCGAGCAGCTGTTGAAACGGTCATCGCAACTTGGTGTGATCGAGTGTGTGGTCGGCATGGCACACCGCGGACGGTTGAATTTCCTGGCCAACATTATGAACAAGCCCTATCAGGCGATTTTCTCGGAATTCAGTGCGGGGGTGAATGAGGCATCGTTTGGATCAGGGGATGTGAAATATCACCTCGGCACCTCGGCCGACCGGGTGTTTGATGATCGCACGATACATCTGTCGCTCACGGCGAACCCCAGCCACCTCGAGGCGGTGAACACGGTCGTGCTGGGCAAGGTGCTGGCGAAGCAACAGCAGTACGGCGACGTGAACAAAGAAAAAGTAATGGGGTTGTTGCTTCATGGCGATGCGGCATTCTCGGGGCAGGGCATCGCGGCGGAGACTCTCCTGCTTAGCCAGATCGATGGCTACAGCACGGGGGGAACGATCCACCTGGTGATCAACAACCAAATAGGGTTCACAACGGCGCCGGGGCACTCGAGAAGCTCACCCTACTGCTCGGATGTCGGCAAGACAGTCTCAGCACCCATTTTCCATGTGAATGGTGATGACCCCGAAGCATGCGTGCACGTCACCCGCATTGCCGCGGAATACCGCCACCGGTTCCAAAAAGATGTCGTGATTGATCTGTGGTGCTACCGGCGTCACGGGCACAACGAGTCCGACGAGCCCCACTTCACCCAACCCCTGATGTACAAGGCTATCGATGCCCACCCCACCACGCGCACCCTCTACGCCGAGCAGCTGGTCAGGGAAGGGGTAATCACCGCAGAGGAAGCAAAGGGAGTCGTCGACGCCTTCAAGAAGCGTCTCGATGACGACTTCGAAGCCGCAAAATCCTACAGCCCCAACAAAGAGGACTGGCTGGAAGGAAAGTGGACGGGCATAAAATTCGCGAAGATCAGCAATGACCGACGCGGCGAGACCTTCATCACCGAAGAGTCACTGCAACAGATCGCCACGGCCATATCCAAAGTGCCGCCGGGGTTTTCTGTGCATCGCAAGCTGAAGCGCGTGCTCGAGTCGCGTCACCATATGTTCGAAACGGGGGCAGGGTTTGATTGGGGCGCTGCCGAAGCTCTGGCGATCGGCGGATTGTTGCGGGAATCGACCCCGGTACGGTACTCGGGTGAGGATTCGCAACGTGGCACCTTCTCGCACCGCCACGCCGTGCTGGTCGATCAGAACACCGAGCAACTCTATACGAATCTGAACCACATCCAGACCGGACAGGCCAAGCTCGAGATTCTGAACTCACCCCTCTCGGAGTACGGGGTGCTCGGGTTTGAATATGGATTTTCGCTGGCAGAGCCGAATGCCCTCGTGCTCTGGGAAGCCCAGTTTGGCGACTTCGTGAACGGTGCCCAAGTGATCATAGATCAATTCATTTCCTCCGGAGAGCACAAATGGCTGCGCCTGAGCGGGCTTGTGATGCTGTTGCCGCACGGCTATGAAGGCCAAGGCCCCGAACACTCCTCGGCACGGCTCGAACGCTTCCTGCAGCTTTGCGGGGAAGACAACCTGCAAATCTGCAATATCACCACCCCCGCGAATTACTTCCACGCCCTGCGGCGGCAGGTCAAACGCGACTTCCGCAAGCCGCTCGTGATCATGACCCCCAAATCGTTGCTGCGGCACAAGCGTTGTGTCTCGTTTAGTCAGGATTTCCTTGCGCCGAATAGCTTCCATCGAATCATGCAAGACCACCGCGACGATGAGAAAACACTGGTGGCAGACAAGAAAATCCGCCGCGTGGTGATCTGTAGTGGGAAAATATATTACGACCTGCTCGAAGAAGCCGAGAAGCATCGGTTGGACGATGTCTATCTGTTGCGCATCGAGCAACTATACCCCTACCCCGAAGATGTCCTGGTGCAATTCCTGTCGCGGTTCTCCGGTGCCGAGGTGGTGTGGGCACAGGAAGAGCCTATCAACATGGGTGCATGGACCTTCCTCGATCGCCGGTTAGAAGCGACCATGGAGAAGGCAAAAATGGCTGTTGCGCGTCCCCGTGTGGTTGGGCGTTACGAGTCGGCATCGACAGCAACCGGCTCGGCAAAAAGGCACCTTCAGGAAAAAGAAGCCATTATGAAGCAAGCCTTGCTGTAACTGACCGAGCAGACGCGGGGGCTTGTGCCGCCTAGTCCACTCTATCGCCCCTTCCTGTCCTATCTCTTCTTTCTGTCCCCCTCCTGTCCTCTCTCTCAAAGGCTACCTTTATGTCTGATTGTGACCTCGTTGTGCCAAGTCTTGGCGAATCCGTGACCGAAGCCCAAGTGGCAAAATGGCTGAAGAATGTCGGTGATGCCGTTGACGCTGATGAGGCGGTGCTCGAGCTGGAAACCGAGAAAGCCAACGTTGAAGTCTATGCGCCGGAGGCGGGTGTTCTCGCCACGCAAGCCGTGAAAGAGGGTGTCGATGTGTCCATCGGGGCCGTGCTCGGCACGATCGCCACGGGAGCAACCCCGAAAGCGGCAACCCCGCCCCCTGCCGCCCCCGAACCCGTTGCCCCCGCACAACCCGCACAACCCGCACAACCCGCAGTGCCGCCCGCGGCAACAGCGGCATCCCTTGTTGATGTTGTTGTGCCCGCCCTCGGCGAATCCGTGACCGAGGCACAGGTGGCGAATTGGATGAAACAAGCAGGTGATAGCGTGGATGCCGATGAGATTCTCGTCGAACTGGAAACCGAAAAGGTAAATGTCGAGATTCGATCCCCCGTTGCCGGGATGCTTGCCGAGACCCTTGTGAAGGCCGGCGATGATGTGGCAATAGGTGCCGTGGTGGCACGGGTGAACAAGCAAGCCGCGGGCACACCAGCCGCCGCCGCAATGCCCCAAGCCGCATCGGCAAGTGCTTCTGCCACGGCGGCCAAAGCAGGGCCTGCCGCGACGAAAACCGCCGCGGATGCTGGCATCGCCCTTGGGGGAGTCGCCCCGACTGGCCCGAAGGGGCACGTCACCAAGGGCGACGTACTTGGCGCCATGGCAGGTCAGACAGCTGCCCCCTCGATGCCCTCGATGCCTGCAACGCCGACGATGCCCGCCGTGAGCATGCCGCCTGTCCCCACGGTGCCCGTCGCGGTCACCGCCGAACGGGGTGAAGAGGTCGTGCCCATGTCCCGTCTGCGGCAGGCAATTGCCACGCGGTTGAAGCAAGCCCAGAACACGGCGGCAATGCTCACCACGTTCAACGAGGTGGACATGTCCGCCATGATGGCACTGCGCCAAGAATATCGTGATGCCTTCGAGAAACGCCATGGCACGAAACTCGGCTTTATGGGCATGTTCGTGAAAGCCGCCGTGATGGCACTGCAAGAGTACGCCGCAGTAAACGCCGAAATCCGCGACAACAACATTGTGTTCAAGAATTACTACGACATCGGGGTTGCCGTGGGCAGCGACCGAGGACTGGTCGTTCCCGTGTTGCGCAATGCCGACACTATGCCGCTCCATGCGATCGAGGCCTCGATAGCCGCCCTCGGCGCGAAGGCACGTGCGGGGAAATTAACGCCCGCCGAGCTAACCGGCGGAACGTTCACGATCACCAATGGCGGGGTGTTTGGCTCCTTGCTGTCGACCCCGATCGTGAATCCTCCGCAATCGGGGATTCTGGGCATGCACAAGATTCAAAAGCGCCCGGTGGTTGGAAAGAACGATGCCGTGGTGGTCGCGCCGATGATGTATGTCGCCCACTCCTATGACCATCGAATCATCGATGGACGTGAGGCAGTCTTGTTCTTGGCACGGATCAAAGATTTGGTCGAAGACCCGACGCGCTTGGTTCTCGATGTCTAATCGCCCTGCCGGGTGTGTGGGGGTCAGGTGATCGTGCTGTATAGGTAAGCAAGGTGCGGTGCACCTAAGGTGCCACGAACACGCACCTCAGGTGCACTCGCTTGCTTCAGGTGCCACGAACACGAGCATCAGGTGCCCTCAAAGGGGTCTTGCTGGGAATCGTGGAACGGGTCGCGACGACTTCGAAACGGCGAACACCTCCCCGATTTGGCTCGGCATCGTCTTGCCTCGTCTCGCGCACCGGTCAGCGCAACCCCGCCCAAGGACACCAAGGCGCGGAGAAACAACGCCTGATCATTGGGCAACAAGGCATCTTGCTCGGCAGGCTTGTGGGCGGACGCCGAGCCCGCATCGAGGCCTGCGGTCTGCAACACCCGGCCGCGTGCGCGACGCAATACTCGACTAGGGCGCAATGCCGAGGGCAAAACAGAAAAGGGCGAGGGCATGGCTGCCTCCCAAAGAGAAGAACAAATGATCGGTGGTTAAGTCGCCAGCACCCTCCTCAGGCCAAACCAACCGCCAACAAACCGCTATGGTTTGCTCAGCCAGCCGGGTGACGTGGACGGGCAATCACGGGCAATCATACGGGCAATAACGTGGCGATGTCACCCCCTCTCCACTCTCTCCCCAATTCTCCCCAATCCTCCTCGTGTCTGGTGTCATTTCTCCAGTTTGCACTGTCGCCATGCCAATAGTGTCTGCTGTGTCTGCTCTCGTTGCCACCAATGCGCAACGGGTCGCCGCCATGTGGAGAGTCGGCGTTGTTAGCCTCCTTCTGAGCTGCACGCAGCCGATCGGCCAAGCGGTTTATGATACCCCACTGACCACCCCGCAGGTTCCCACCTTGCACCGACTATGGCCGGAGAACCCCGAGAACACGGCAACCGCCAGTGCCTCGCTGCGGGAGAGACTTCACAACAATCCCACGCACTCGACGCAAACGTTGATCCCTAGCTCGCAAAATGCCAGCGTGTCCTTGCTCTTTCCGCGCGAGCAGAAGTGCTATGAGCCGGTCACCGTCCTGCGCGGCATGACCGCGCGTGCCTTCGCCGAAGTCTACGGAGAACCCGACGTCTCACGCTACGAAGGCGACAACATTCTGGTGCAGCAATTCAGCCATCCCGATTACGCCGTGGTCGCCTATCTGTTTCAGACTTTTAGCAACAAAGCAGCGGGTGAGCCCTCGGCTAAGGGGGAGTTTCGCGCCCGCCACGTCGAAGTGATCTACGCCGCAGGGGTCGAGCCGTCAGCTTGCTTTGCCCTGCCCGAAACCAAGTGATCGCAGATATTTCTTTCTCCGACTGCTGCTGGTCTTTGCGCTCTTCCCGTCTTCCCCTTCCTTCCTTGTTCTTCCTGCTGCTTCGCCATGCCTCTGCCTATTTTCTCCGTCCAGCGGTCGGAAACAGCATATATCCTTGCCGTGGATGCTGCCCCCGCAACCACGGTGGGGGGGAATCGCATCGAGCTTCCCTACAAAGCCCTCGCTGAGGCTATTGCCGACGAAGCCAACAGGACGGTGACCGCCAAGACGGTGACCGCCAAGACGGTGACCGCCAAGACGGTGACCGCCAACGAGACGGTGACCGCCAAGACGGTGACCGCCAAGACGGCGACCGAAAGAGGAAAAGGCAAGGCCACCAAAGCCGCCATCATGCAAGCGGTCCGGACGCAACCCATGTGGTGCTTGATGCAAACGACCCTCGATCAATCACCCCCCACCGAAGAGCTGATTGCCCGCTGGATCAATGGCGATACGATTGTCCACCTCTCCCCCCAACCCCTGCTGAAGGCGCAACAACAGGCAACGTGGTGTCCGATTTTGCACGCCCTAAGCACGCAATGGGGACTCGGCACCCATGCACCGACCGGGGCATTTGCCGTCAATGAAAGCCTGCTGCCGATTGATCAGTCGCCTGCCGTGATAACGACCTTCCTGCATCATCTTGCCGCCATGCCCCCGTTGATAGCGACCGCATGTCTTGCTCTTGGCAATACCCTGCGATCACTGGCACTGGCTGCCTATGCGACCAATTGCTGGACGCCCCAATGGCACGATCGCCCCGACCTTGCTACCGATCTTGCCCCCAATGGGGCAATCGATGCCACTGGAACCCCCTCTGCCGAAGACCTCGTGGCGTGGACGCAACTGGAGCACCTCCATCAAGCGGGGCTGTTTGGCCACACCGACGACCTCATCGAGGAAACGGAGACCATGCAACAGGATGCGCGCCTGATCAGACAGTATCTTAACCTGTGCGGGCACTAGTGCCACACTAGTGTGCTGCCCATTGGCAAAACCATGGCCGCACCCTGCGCCGCCCTGTGCCTAGGGGTAATTTGCACGACACCTCCTGCCGCTGAATGCCTTTGCTGCCGCTTAGTGCCTTCGCTCTTTCACTCTGAAGATTCCACCTTATGACCATTACTCCCTTCCATGGGCTAAAATCCCTGTCCGATGCCAAGAAGCTGCAAGCAGAGGGCAACGTGATTTGGCAGTTCTCGGCGGGCGAACCCGAGGGCAGTCCTTTGCCCGCGGTGAAGCATGCCCTGCACCACGCCATCGATAACCGCGCACTCGGCTACACCCAGGCCGAGGGCATGCCCGAATTGCGGGCGAAGATCGCCACCCACTATGGCAACACGATTGGGGTGACCCCGAAGCTCGAAAACATCCATATCACGACGGGGGTGTCCTCGGGGTTGTTGATCGTGCTGCACGCCATCGCCGAGCGTACCCTCCCCCGCCAGGCGCGGGTCGGGGTGATTGTGCCGTACTATCCGCCGTATTTGCAGCTGGTGGAGGGGCTAGGGATGCACGCCACACTGATCACGCCCCAAGACCCGATGCGGCTCACTGTGCAGGATATTGCCCATGCGCACGGCAATGCGCACGACAATGCGCACGGCAATGCGCACGACAATGCGCACGCCCAAGCCCCGCTCGATGCGGTGATCCTGAATTCGCCGAGCAATCCGACAGGGCAGATCATGCCGCGTGCCGATCTCAACGTCATCGTCGATTGTTGTCGCGAGGCGGGCATTATGGTGCTCTCCGATGAAATCTATCACGGGGTGACCTTCACTGCCGAGCGGGCAACCTCCATGCTCGAATTGGACGATCAGGCCGTCGTGTTCAACGGCTTCTCGAAGTACTTTTGTATGACCGGGTTGCGGCTTGGGTGGATGGTGTTGCCCGATGCCCTTGTGCCCCAGTGTTTGGCGCGTGCCCAGCAGTTCTTTGTTGCCCCGTCGGCTTTGGCACAGTGGGGGGCGATGGCGGCATTTCACGACTACGAGTCGCTTGACCAGCGCGTCGCACAATACGAGAAGGCACGCAACCGCTTGGTCGAGGGGTTGGCGAGTTTCGGACTCACCCCGTTCGCGTCACCTGATGGCGCATTCTATCTTTATGTTGACGTGCGTCCCCTCGGCATGGACTCGATGGTGTTGGCCCATCGGTGGCTTCACGAGGCGGGGGTTTGCGTGGTGGTGGGCCACGACTTTGATCGGACGAATGGTGCGCACTTTGTCCGCTTCTCTTATGCCTGCGGGCTGGCGGTGGTTGAGGGGGGACTGACCGCCCTTGCGACGTGGTTCGCACAAAGGGCCAAATCGGGCGCGGCTGCCTAGCCCGGTTGCGGTGCCATTTCCTAGCCCGGTTGCGGTGCCATTTCTTAACCCGGTTGCGGTGCGACTTCCTAGCCCGCTGGTTTTTTCACAGCCGGGGTGAGCAGAGCCGCAAGTTGGGCAAGGGTCTCCGCTTCGGGGGTGCAATCGTCTTTGCGCTGTTGCAAAAAGCCATCCAGGACATCGTGATAGGCGATGGCCTCATCCACGGAAGGGTTCATCCCCTTCGAATACGCACCGATTCGAATCAGGTCTTCCATGTCGGCATAGTCTGAGAGCAGGCGGCGGGCGCGATCAATGACGCTCACCGTCTCGGGGGCATGGCAATCGGGGTACGATCGTGACAGTGACTTCAGCACATCGATGGCGGGGTAGTACCCGCGGTTTGCCAGGGCCCGCGAGAGGATCACGTGCCCATCAAGGTGCCCGCGCAGGCAGTCGGTGATCGGCTCGTTCGTGTCATCGCCTTCGACGAGCACCGTGAAGTAAGCCGTAATATCCCCGCCAGCCTTGGGGGCATGGTCGGCATCGTCCTTGTTATCGGTACCTGCAGCGAGGGATTCATCCAATGAATCGGTGTCCCCGTGGGTGTCGGCACCGGGGCCTGCTCGCTCCACTAATTTGGGCAGCTCGCTAAACACACTGGGAGGATAGCCACGGGTCGCAGGCAACTCGCCCGTAGCCAATCCGATTTCGCGCTGCGCCATGGCGACCCGAGTCATCGAATCGAAAAGACAGAGCACATGGTCACCCCGATCGCGAAAGTACTCGGCAATGGTCATCACCGTGCGCGCGGCAAGGCGACGGGTCAGGGCGGGTTGCTCGGCGGTTGCGACCACCAAGACCGCGCGCTTTAGTCCCTCGTCGCGCAGGGTGTTCTCGATGAAGTCGCGCACCTCCCGTCCGCGCTCGCCGATAAGACCAATAACAATGGTGTCGGCTTCGGCGTGGCGGGTGATCATCGACAGCAGCATCGATTTGCCAATCCCCGACCCGGCGAAAACGCCAAGCCGTTGCCCGCGACAGCACGGCACGAAAGAATCGAGGGCACGAACCCCGGTCGGCATGCGCCCCCCCCAAAGGCGGCGTTTGTGCGAAGGTGGAGGCGACGCCGTCAGGGCATAGCCGCGCGTCCCGGTGTGCAGCGGTGCTCCGTCATCGATTGGGTTGCCGAAAGCATCGATCACCCGTCCTCGCCAGCTGACATCGGGATGGAGCATCGACACTCCGGGAAACAAGGTGACCGGGGCGTCGCGGGCAACCCCCTCGATGCTGCCATAGGGCAACAGGATGGCGTGGTCGTCATCGAAGCCGGCGACTTCGGCAATGATCTCGTCGCCGCGGCGGTTGGTAACCATGCACCGATCGCCGTAAGCAAGGAAATTGCGCAACCCACGCACGCGGAGCACCACGCCGTCAACCGCGGCAATTCTGCCCTGCACACGCACCGCGGGCAGGCGTGCCAGCTTCTGGGCCAGCATATCATAGAGAATCTCGGTCATTATCGTGCGATCATGGCAACAAGGGCAACAAGGGCAAAAGGAGGACGGGCATCACCCCCATAGTGCCATCTCGTGTTTCATTGTGCCACCTAAGTTTCTCAATGCCAGCTCCCCCGGTGCTCTCTTCCACAGCGAGGGCTGTTAGCCGCGATTGTGTCAATCCAACGCCACTAGTATAGTTTTCTTGCTCTTCCACGTCATGGACAGACCGACACGCAAGGTCGATGCTAATACCCCACCCCTCCCCACACCACCGCCCCCACTCCCTACCATTCCTTAGCACACCACGACCACTCCGCCCCCGCCCCTCCATCCGCGCGGAAGCCTGTGCATCGTGTCGGTGCCTGCAACGCATACCCCCTCAGGCGTCTCGCAACCCCGCACAGGGGCTTAGCAACCCCGCACAGGGGCTTAGCAACCTGATATGCCGACTCTCATCCTCTCCCTGTCCCCGTTCCCACTAGGAAGCGAAGAATGACCACTGACACCCTCCGCACTGTTTTTCCAGTGCAAATCCACGATGCCGCCATCGACGCCCCGCGCTATGACGCTATGTACGCGGAATCGATAGCGAACCCTCAGGAATTCTGGCGCAAGCAAGCTGCTCGGGTGACGTGGCAACAACCGTTCACAACGGTACAGGACTGCTCCTTTGGTGCCGACAACCTGCACATTTCGTGGTTTTCCGATGGGGTGCTGAATGTGGCCGAGAATTGCATTGACCGCCATCTCTCCACCCGATCAAAGCAGACCGCCATCATTTGGGAGGGCGATGAACCCGACCAGTCGCAGCACATCTCGTATCAAGACTTGTACGATGCCGTGACACGGTTTGCGAATGGGTTGAAACACCTCGGGGTACAGAAGGGCGATCGCGTGGTGATCTACATGCCGATGATCCCTGAGGCTGCCTATGCCATGTTGGCGTGCGCGCGTATCGGGGCGGTGCACTCGGTGGTGTTTGGGGGGTTCTCCCCCGAGGCGCTGGCGGGCAGGATTCTGGATTGTGGGGCAACGGCGGTGATCACGGCGAATGAGGGCGTCCGGGGTGGGCGTCCCGTGCCCTTGAAGGCAAACACCGATGAGGCATTGCAGCAGTGCCCGCTTGTGCACTCGGTGGTGGTGGTCGAGCGCACCGATCAACCGGTGACGCTGGTCGAAGGACGCGATCACCTTTATGCCCCCTTGGTCGGTGCGATGACCACCGATTGCCCGCCCGTCCCGATGAGTGCGGAAGACCCGCTGTTTATTTTGTACACCTCCGGGTCGACGGGGAAGCCGAAGGGGGTGTTGCATACTAGCGGAGGCTATCTGGTCTATGCCTCGCTGACCCACGAGGTGGTTTTTGATTATCGCGACGGTGAGGTCTATTGGTGCACCGCTGATGTCGGGTGGATCACGGGGCACAGTTACATTGTCTATGGCCCCCTCGCGAATGGTGCGACAACCCTGATGTTCGAGGGTGTGCCGAAATACCCGGACGCCTCACGCTTTTGGCAGGTATGCGATAAGCATCAGGTGAACAGCTTCTACACTGCCCCGACGGCGATTCGTGCCTTGATGCGTGATGGCGAGGCTTTCGTCCGGGCGGCGGAGCGATCATCATTGCGGCTGCTTGGCTCGGTGGGCGAGCCGATCAACCCCGAGGCATGGCGTTGGTATTATGATGTTGTGGGCGACGCACGTTGCCCGATTGTCGACACGTGGTGGCAAACTGAGACCGGTGGGATCATGATCACGCCGCTGGTTGGCGTTACGGCGATGAAGCCGGGGTCAGCGGCGCGTCCTTTCTTTGGCATCCAGCCGCAGTTGGTTGATGACAAGGGGGGCGTGCTCGACGGGGCGGTTTCGGGGAATTTGTGCATCACGGCGTCGTGGCCGGGGCAGATGCGCACGGTCTACGGTGATCACGATCGGTTCGTGCAGACATATTTCTCGACTTACCCGGGCAAGTACTTCACAGGTGATGGCGCGCGGCGCGACGAGGACGGTTACTATTGGATCACGGGTCGGGTTGATGATGTGATCAATGTGTCCGGGCACCGCATGGGCACGGCTGAGGTCGAATCGGCGTTGGTTGCCCATGCGGCAGTGGCTGAGGCTGCGGTTGTGGGGTTTCCTCACGAGATCAAGGGGCAGGGCATTTATGCCTATGTGACCCTGCTGGCTGGCGTAGAACCGGACGCCGCATTGAAAAAGGAGTTGGTACAGTGGGTGCGCAAAGAGATTGGCCCGATTGCCTCCCCCGATGTGATTCACTGGGCTCCGGGATTGCCGAAGACGCGATCGGGCAAGATTATGCGGCGTATTCTGCGCAAGATTGCCGAGCAGGATGTGTCGAATCTCGGCGACATTTCCACCTTAGCTGATCCCTCGGTGGTGCAGGTGCTGATTGACACCCGCTAGGCGGTGTTTGGTGGTTGCTGTCCCGAACCTTGCGGCAGAGCGATGTCATGCGCGATCCGCCCCCTGCCTGCGATCGCGTGCTGATCCAGCCTTAGTCGTTGCCTAAGTTCTTGTTATTGCTTGCCCTCGTGGGGTGGGTGCGTGGGTGCTTGGGTGGAGGCGTCGGGGGGCAACAGGCGGCAGGCGGCGGGGTGGCGCACGTCTATCACTGCCCCATAGTATTGTCGCACTACGCCACGGCACTCTAGTTGGTTGCCCGCCAAGTCGGGGGTGAGCCATGGGAATTGCTCCTCCTCCTTGGGCAAGAGCCGCAATGTTGTGTCGGTTCGCCAGTCGGTGCCAAAATTTACCCAGATGGATTTCTTCGTGAACCCGACATCTTCCACCATCCCGCGGAAGACCACCATGCGCCCATCGTACTGATCAAGGTGTTCGGAGAGCCTCGCTGCCGGCAGGGGGAATGGGGCTGCCAAAACGGCGTCATCCGCTTCGGAATCAAGGGGAGCCCATACCCCGCGGCGACCGAGGCGGGCATCATTCTCGGCCGCCCATAATGCTGTGAGGTCAAGGTGGTCGGGGGGTGATGGTGCCACGATTGCGCGTCCGTCGCGTAGGCTCGCCTCGACGAGCGATGTGCCGGACGCATCATCGACCAGATCAGCGAACGGGATGCCATAGGCGTCGCGTACTGGACTGCCTTCGTCGTCGAGCAATGCGACGAGTTGCATGCTTGCTGTCGCGGTGTCGAAACCTGAGGACGCAAGGGCAGTGTGGGAGGAGAGGGGTGGACTGTGTCGTTCACGGTCACCGTGCTGTTCGCGGTCACCGTGCTGTTCGCGGTCACCGTGTTTTTCGCGGTCACCGTGCTGTTCACGGTCACCGTGGTGCACGCCGTGACGGCGATGGTCTCCGAGCCAGACAATACCAGCAAGGCGATAGACCATCGAGTCATCGAATAACAGGCGTTCGAATTGGCTCCCAATTACATGGGTTGTAACCCCGTTGTCACTGCGCACAACAATAGGCTGCGCAAGCAAGTTACGGTCAGTTGTCTTTGTTTGCCCGGTTGTTGCGAGCACTGGTGATGCTAGCAACAAGGGGGATGGCAACCCGGCGCTCGTGATAATGTGCGGCGAGCCCAGCAGGAGCAAAAGCAAAATGGAAAGCATATCAGCCCTGCGGGTGCTTGCACTGGTGATGCTACACCATGGATGCTAACACCAGAGATGCTAACACCGTGGATGCTAACACCATAGAAGACGCCCCTCTATGCGCGTCGTCGTGGCGATGGTAACCGGTCACACCGGTCACCGGTCACCGCAACTGTTCGCTGTAGCCTGTCACCGGTTGTAGCCGGTCACCGGTCATCGGTTGTAGCCGGTTGTAGCCGGTTGTTGCCTGTCACAGGATGAAGCCGGTCACCGGCCACTGGTTGTAGCCGGTTGTTGCCTGTCACAGGATGAAGCCGGTCACCGGCCACTGGTTGTAGCCGGTTGTAGCCGGTTGTAGCCTGTCACCGGTTGTAGCCGGTCACCGGCCACTGGTTGTAGCCGGTTGTAGCCTGTCACAGGATGAAGCCGGTCACCGGTCACCGGTTGTAGCCGGTTGTTGCCTGTCACAGGCTGAAGCCGGTCACCGGCCACCGGTCACCGGTCACTGGCAATCAGAAGGGGAGGCGTTTCAAAATGTTTACGATCTTGCGCGTGCGCGGCGAGAACAGCACCGGGGTAAAATATGCGCCTGCGGTGCGCTTGGTCACCTCGGACAGGGTGGGGTAGGGGATGATGAATTTCGTCATCTCCACCATCTTCAGCTGCATTTGCGTTGCCATCACCCACGGTGTGATCAGCTCACCAGCGTGCTTGCCGACAATCGTGCAACCACGCACGCGCGACTTCTTATCGACGATCACTTTCACGAGTCCCTCGGTGGCGCGCTCCGCTTGGGCGCGGTCGTTTTCTTCAAAAGACCAGCGGGTAACGGTGTAGGCATTTTCGCCGAGGGCTTCTTTCGCGGCTTTTTCATCCATGCCGACGTGGGCGATCTCGGGGTCGGTGTAGGTGCACCAAGGCACCGCCTTATAATCCACCTTTGTCGGCGCCGAGAACAAGGTTTGCCGCACCACAAGCCCGGCGTGATAGCCGGCCATGTGGGTGAATTGGTAGCCTCCGGCGCAGTCACCAATGGCGAAAACCCGTTTGTTGGTCGAGCGCAACCGAGCGTCAACCTTGATCCCGGGGCGATCGTATTTGATTCCCGCCGACTCAAGGTTCAATCCGTCGATGTTGGGTTTGCGTCCTGCGGCGACGAGCAGGTGGCTCGGCGTCAGCACTTGTTCATTGTTGCCATCGCGGTCGGTAATGGTGATCCGAAAGCCTGTGGCGGGATCGTACTCGATGTTTTGGGTGCGGGTGTACTCGTGGAAGATTACCCCGTCCCTTTTCATGGATTGCCGCACGATTTCGGTGCACTCGGGATCGTCGTTGGGCAGTGTTTTCGAAAAATCGATCATCTGCACGGTGGCGCCGAGGCGCGCATGCGACTGTGCCATTTCCGAGCCGATGGGGCCGCCTCCGATCACCACCAATTCGCGAATGGTTTCATCAACGTCGAAGATGGTTTCATTGGTGAGATAGGGAACGTCGTCTAATCCCGCGATCGGGGGTTTGTTGGGAGCCGAGCCAACACACACCACCGCGTAGCGGAAGTTGATCTTGTATTCGCCGGCTTCGATGGTGCGGTTGCCGATGAATTTGCCTTTTTCCAGGATGACCTTGCACCCGAAGGACTCGAACCGCTCCGGGGAATCGTGGGGCTCGATCGCCGCGATGACGCCTTTAATGTGGTCGCGTACTTTTGCCATGTCCACCTCGGGTCGGTGCGCCTTGACCCCGAACACATCCGAATGGCTGTGGGCGTGGGCGGCGTGGGCGGCGGCAATCAGTGCCTTCGAGGGCACGCAACCATAGTTCAAGCAGTCGCCGCCAGTTTTGTGCGACTCGATAAGCACAACACTTGCTCCAAGTTGGGCGGCTCCGGCTGCGACAGAAAGGCCGCCAGACCCAGCACCGATAATGCAAATGTCAGTTGAGATGGTTGGCATTGGGGGTGGTCTCCAAGGGAAGAGGAATCATTGTGGGGCAGGGGATTCACGATGCCATCAATCAGGCCCTGATTACGGGCATGCTAGCTATTGCCTGCTCGATTCGCAAGGGAGACGGCACTGCCATCGCTCGGCAGGGTGAGCTGCTCCGCGTGGTGCGTCCTCGGTCACTGTCCAGAATCGATGGGCAATAGGGCGGCGTGGAGGGAGGGGCGTGGAGGGAGGGGAGGGAGGGGTGTCCCGGTGTCCATCACTTTAATTGCGCGATTCCCTTGCCGATGCGGGCAGCAGCATCGATCAGCAGGTCATCCGCCGCGGCATAGCTAATCCGAAAGGCAGGCGACAGTCCGAAGGCTTCTCCGAAAACAACCGCAACCCCGACCGACTCGAGCAAGTACAGGGCGAGGTCTTGATCCGAGGAAATAGTCTGCCCACTCGGGGTTTTCCTTCCCATCACCCCGGCACACGAGGGGTAGACGTAAAACGCCCCACGCGGCATGGTACACTCGATCCCATCGATGGCATTTAAGGCAGCGACCAGCCGATCGCGACGGGCACGGAAATGAACATTGTGCTCGGCAATAAAATCTTGCGGCCCATTGAGAGCAGCCACTCCCGCCCACTGACTTATCGAGCTGGTCATCGATGCCGACTGCGACTGCAGCACATTCATCGCCTTGATCAAGGCAAGCGGCCCCGCCGCATAGCCAACCCGCCACCCCGTCATGCAATAGGATTTGCTCAGCCCGTTGACCACGAGGATACGATCGCGCAAGTCTGGGGCGCACGTCGCAATGGATTCTGCCTTGAACCCGTCATAGACCACGTGCTCATAAATCTCATCCGCCATGATCCACACGTGGGGATGGCGACGGAGCACCGCAACCAACGCCTGCATCTGCGCACTACTGTATGCCGCACCGGTTGGGTTGGAGGGCGAGTTCAACAGTAACCACTTGGTTTTTGGGGTAATCGCCCGCTCGAGGGATTCGGGGGTCAACAGAAACCCGTCTTCGGGCGGACACTCGACGACGACTGGCACGCCCCCCCCGAGCAAAACCATGTCATAGTAACTCACCCAGTAGGGGGCGGGAATGATCACCTCATCGCCGGGGTTGAGGGTGACCATAAGCCCGTTGTAGATCAGCTGTTTTCCTCCGCACCCGACCGTGATGGCATCGATCGCGACCTCGAGGTTGTTGTCGCGCTGGAATTTGGCGGCTATTGCCTCACGGAGCTGCACGATGCCATTCGGTGAGGTGTACCGCGTTTTGCCATCACCCATGGCTTTGGTCGCGGCTTCGATGATGTGATCTGGGGTGTTGAAATCGGGCTCTCCTGCGGCGAGGCCGATCACGTCTTTCCCTGCAGCCTTTAGCTCGACCGCCTTGCTGTTCATTGCCATGGTCGCAGAGGGTTTGACCTTGGAAAATTGCCGAGAAAGAACCAATTCAGTGGGCATGGCGAAGAGCTTTCTTATGAGGGAGACGGTCTAAGAAACAAGGAATACGTATGGTGGGATGCGACACGCATCATGGGTGGGATGCGCAGGGGGTAGGGGGAATGCGACACGCATCATGGGTGGGATACGCAGGGGGTAGGGGGAATGCGACACGCATCATGGATGCGACACGAGGGCATCGCGGGACGACTACGACAGAAGCGACGGCAGCAAGCCTTGCCCCCCATCTTGTCCGCAGAGGCTTGCCCCGCCCTTGATACAATACCCGCAGAGGCTTGCCCCGCCCTTGATACTATACCCACAGAGGCTTGCCCCCGCCCTTGATACAATACCCACAGAGGCTTGCCCCCGCCCTTGATACAATACCCACAGAGGCTTGCCCCCGCCCTTGATACTATACCCGCA
>JAHZLG010000197.1 GCA_022599995.1 Alphaproteobacteria bacterium
CCCCTCCCCCTCCCCTCCCCGCCGCCCGACGTTGTTGCCATGACTGATCCGATTTCTTCTCCTCTCCCCCATAAGAGCCACGACGCTAACCCGGCTGAATTCGCGGTGATCGGTGCAGGGGTGGTCGGTGGCGGCTGGGCCTCACGCGCCCTGCTGAGCGGCCGGAATGTCGCTATCTATGATCCCAACCCCAATGCCCCCGCCCAATTCGATGCCCTGCTCGCCAATGCCAAACTAGCATGGGGACAACGGTATCCCCGCCATCGCGGCAACATCGGCACGCATCGTTTCTGCTCGAGCATCGCCGATGCCGTGGCCCATGCGGATTTTGTGCAAGAGTCGGTGGGGGAAAACCCCGCCCTCAAGACCGCGGTGATCGACGAGATTTGCGCCCACAAACCCGGCGGGGCCGTGGTCGCGACATCAACGTCGGGGATTCGTCCTAGCGTGATCCAAGAGGGCATGACCAACGCGGCGATGCGGCAAGACGTTGTTGTCGGCCATCCGTTCGTGCCGGTCTACCTCTTGCCTCTGGTCGAGGTGGTCGGTGGGGCGCACACCAGCCAGAACACCATTGACCGTGCCCTTGAGACCTATGCCTCGTTGGGCATGACACCCCTGCCGATCGACCAAGAGATCGATGGCTTCATTGCCGATCGCCTCCTTGAGGCGGTTTGGCGCGAAGCCCTTTGGCTCGTGCACGATGGTATTGCAACCACAACCCAAATCGATGCCGCAATCACTGGCGGCGCAGGGTTGCGTTGGTCATTCATGGGCAGCTTCTTGGCCTACCGCATTGCAGGCGGCCCGCAAGGAATGACACATTTTCTGCAACAGTTTGGCCCTGCCCTGAAGTGGCCATGGACCCACCTGATGGATGTTCCCACCCTCGATGACGCCCTGATCGAGAAGATCGTCGCACAGTCCGATGCCCAAGCCGCAGCCCATCCTTTCGGAGGCTCAACGCACACCCTCGAGCAGTGGCGCGATCGCCGCCTTTGTGCGGTTCAAAATGCACTCGACGGAGTCGCCGACGAGGAACGGCTCGTGCCCATCACAACCGAGTTGGCAACGTGCACTGCGCAGATTACCGTCCCCGAAGCGTGGATCGACTACAACGACCACATGACCGAGTCGCGCTATCTGCAACTGATCTCGGACAACACCGACCGTTTGCTAGAGCAACTCGGGATGGGGGCGACCTATGCCACCGCCACCGCTTGCGGGTTCAGCACGGTGCACACATCTCTTGATCATCTTGCCGCGAGCTCAGTCGAGGAGCCTCTCACGGTGACCTCACGAGCACTGCGGCGGTCGGCAAAACGGCTTGTCATTGAAACCACCGTTTGTGCGGCGACACCCGCAAGCGTCGACCCCGACACCGACGCACTAGGCGCACGTGGGCTGGGCGAAACCAAGGCGCGAGCGGTACAAACCCTAGTGCACACGGACAACCGGGCTCGGCGTTCGGTTGCCATGTCGGCGGCGCAACAGCACTTGCTGACCTAGCTCCGGGGGGGCAACAACCTGCACTGTCATCCCGCCCCTCTTCCATTGCCCGGCACTCTCCTAGGCTACGTCGGTATCAAAACAAGTGGGAAGAAACAAGGCAGAATAACATCAAGCAACAGCTACAACGACCGCCGCGCAGCACCCTGCGCCAGAAAATCGGCGCGCTCATTGTGCACGTTTCCTGCGTGTCCCTTCACCCACTCCCATTGCACGTGGCGTTGCTGGGCAAGCACAAGCAGGTTCTCCCAGAGGTCGGCATTCTTCACCTTGCTGCCCGAGCTGGTGCGCCAATTCTTGCGAATCCAATTGTGTATCCACTGTTGCATCCCCTTCACGACGTACTCCGAATCGGTATAGACGGTGACCGATGCCTTCTCCGGGATGACCCGGAGTGCCTGAATGGCAGCCTCGAGCTCAGCACGGTTATTGGTCGTGCTTGCTAGGTGGGCAAAGCCCTCGATGGTGTCACCGATGGGCGGGTGCAAGACATAGGCCCAGCCGCCCGGCCCCGACGGATTAGACAGGCACGACCCATCACAATACACCGTATAGGTTTCAGCCCGGTGCGAGGTCGGGGGGGCGGGGGTGGGTGGGGCTTCCACCGTCTCACGCGACTTCTCAATCGACTTCGCAGGGCTGGAAGAGGACACAACAGAAGGTGACGGAGACGAGGACGAAGGCGGGGACGAAGACGCATAACCGCCCGTGACATAGGCAATCAAGTGCCCCTGTGCGTCGCTAAGCTCGACCGTTCCCACTGCCGACCGTGCCCCATAACGCAACAGGCGCGCCGTTGCCGTGATTGCGCCTTCGGCAGGGCGTCGCAGGAAACGAATTGCCATATCGCTGGTAACACTGGTGACGGGGTCGGGTAACACGGTCAGCACTGCCCCGTAAAGGGCAATGTCGGCAATACAGAATTGCGTGGGCCCACTTACCGTGCCACCGGGGCGGAGATGTCCCGCATCCACCGATGCCGTTAGTGTGCACGCGCCCACTTCGAGGGCATCGATACGCACGACGAGTCCCTGCAAAAAGGGAAAGTCGCCCGCCATCAGAAAATCTTGGAGCGTTTCCTTCGTCCATTCAGGAAAGGATTGCGGCATCAGGTTACACAGAATGGAGGGAGGGCAACAACAATTACGACAGCGAAAATGACCACGAGGGAGAGCACCGCACAAGCATGGGCAAGGGAAAAGCTGGGAACAGGGCCGAGCAGTACGATGCTCTGCCGTGCCTCAGGAGCCCCCGAGCAGCCACATGTCATTCAATCCGTACTCTGTTGCTTGTTGTCGGTAAGCAAGGCTTGGGTCGACTGGCGATCGGGGAACCGCGTGTATCCTGTATAGATGCGCATGGCAGTCGTGAGCAAGCAAAGGCTGCCGAAGATATAAGCAAAGACCGGAAAGTAGGCAGGAAACAAACAGCTAAGCACAAAGAAGGCGATGGTCTCGACGGCCTCGGTGAGTCCTCCGAGGTAGTGAAAGGATTTCGCCATTCGCACGGGGATTTTGTGCTTTTCGGCAAATATCGCATAGGCAAGGAAGCTGCTGCCGGTGCCAATGAACGAGAAGATGACGAAGGCCGCGGGTAACGCATTGCTCTCGGCGTTCATAAACGCAAACCCCAGTGGCATCGAGGCATAGAACAGAAAGTCGCACGTAATATCGAGAAAGCCGCCTCGGTCTGACGTGCCAATCTTGCGGGCGAGGTTACCGTCGAGCCCATCGAGAAACCGATTGGCACCGATAGCAATGAGGGCCATAAGAGGCAAGCTGAGAGCCACCAAGAAAGCTGCCGCAATGCCGAAAACAAACCCCACGATGGTGAGTTTATCGGGGGTGATGTTGCGCTTGATACACTGCCTCGCGAACCAATTCAGGGGCGGCGTGTAGAGACGATGGGCAAGACCATCAAGCATAGCGGAGCTCTTGTTACAAGAAGGGCGTCAAGAAGGGGCATGGGTGGGGGCAAAATTGGCAATGATGGTTTCGCCTCCGATGGTGCGTTGCCCGACGGCAACGGCGACCGTGAGCTGCGGCGGAAAGTACAGGACTGCCTGCGAGCCAAACCTAATGATGCCATAGACGTCGCCTTGCGCGAGCTCGGCCCCCTCGGTGATATCGACGCCGATCCGGCGAAAGAGCACGCCTGCCACCTGACTCACGATCACCATATCATCGCCGTGGCCGTTAGTGGCATCACTGGTGGGATCATCCGTGAGCTCGACTGGCAAGCACAGCACCATGGATTGTCGTTCCTTGCCATTTTCCTGATTTGCCTCGCGTCCTTCGGCATCCTTGCCGGCATGGTTCGCGTCCGGGTTGGCGGGACGATACCGCAGTTGGCTTACTACCCCTGCAGCGGGGGCGCGATTGACGTGGGACTCAAAGAAGGGAATATCGATCACGACTCGTTGCATCTCCTTGTTGGCAACATTCGCTGGCAGGGTCAATTCGTCGGGGGGAGTTGCTCGATCGATCGCCGACACGATTCCGTCGGCGGGGCTCAGCAGGACGCCTTCGGCGCGGTGTGGCGGGACACGCAACGGCATTCGGGCCACCAAGAAGATAAGCACGAACAGCGCAGCCGCAACCCAGCCAATCCACCATCCAACGAGCCAGCACCCCAAGGAAAAGATTCCAAGGCCGAAAAGCCATGCGTGGGACTCGGGGTGGAGGCGCGGTGCCTTGAGCAGGTTCTTTGAATCGTTCCCTTGCGGGGTTGTCCGGCGGTTTGTGCCTCGCAGTGTTGCTATTGATTGATTCACGAGGTCGCCCAGTCGCACAAAGAAAGCACGTAGGGCTGTCATAAACGATGTCAGCATTGGGGGGCCTCAACTAGGTGCGCGTGGGCGCGTGCTACAGCAAGCAAATGATAGGTGCTACAGCAACAAGTGATGGCTGCTACAGCAAGCAAATGACGACTGCAACAGCAAGCAAGCCGCGTGCAACAGCAAGCAAACTACGACTGCTACAGCAAGCCGCGTGCAACAGCAAGCAAATGACGACTGCAACAGCAACAAGTGATGACTGCTACAGCAAGCAAATGACGACTGCTACAGCAACAAGTGATGACTGCTACAGCAACAAGTGGTGACTGCTACAGCAACAAGTGA
>JAHZLG010000198.1 GCA_022599995.1 Alphaproteobacteria bacterium
ATACACTGCGATCCGCTGCATACAACGCCCCAAAATACTGGGATTCGATTGCTAGTGCAATCTAGCATCCAGTATTTTGGGGCGGGGTCTGGGGCAACATGCCCCAGAAAACCAGTCGGGCTCGTTTTGCTAGATTCATTCGCTTGGTTTGGCTTCGCCAAACTGCGCTATTATCCAGCAAAACAGCACCCTAACGAGGGCCGAGACTAGTCAAGACTATCGATAAGGGCAGGAGGTGGCGGGCAGACGAAGACGATGAAACCATCACGGCACGACGAAGGAGGGCATTTCCCCTGCTTCCCCCGTATCCTCTGCTTGCCCAGTACCCATTGCTTGCCCAGTACCCCCCGTACCCCCTGCTTGCCCCGCAAGGGCGTTATTACTGCTGTCAATGCGGTTGGCTTTGTCGGCTAACCACGCAGCGTGGACTTGCTCCACCGGCGTGGTCGTCCCTTTGCCCCCGGGGACAAACACGTGCGGATGCCGGCGCACCATTTTATCGACCAAGCCAGTTACCACATCATCAAGGACAAATGCCCCACGCTCCTCGGCAATTTTGCTATGGAACAGCACTTGCAGCAGCAGGTCTCCCAATTCTTCGCACAGGTTGGCATCGTCTTCGTTCGTGATGGCGTCGGCCACTTCACGGGCCTCTTCGAGGGTGTAGGGCAAAATGGTCGTGTGGGTTTGCTCGACATCCCAAGGGCACCCCAATTGCGGATGGCGCAACCGCTCCATCATCCACCGGGCGCGTTCGAACGGCGGCAGTGACTGTGGCGGCAACCAGGCCGAAGGGAGCACCTCTTGCGTGGTGGGCGGATTTGCTCCGACCCGTGTGCAGGTTGTTCCTGCGGCACGAATGGCGAAGTCGATCATCCTCGGGGTCAAGGTGGGTGGGTGCCGCTCGGCATTCGCAAGGGAGGGTGGATCGGCAGCATGACGGTTTTCTTGCGCGAGGCACGCAAGGATGGCACCGGCGAAGCTATCACCCGCCGCAATGGTATCCACACCTCGACCGCAAGGGCAGCTTGCTCGTATTGGCCCGCCTTGTCGTACAAAGTCGCGCCTTGCTGCCCTTTGGTCAGAACGACAGGTTTGTGCGTGTGCTGATGCCATGCCATGGCGGTCTGCTCGCTCGACCGCTCGGGATAGAGCCATGTGGCATCTTGCTCCGAGAGCCGGATCACGTCGACAAGGCCAAGCAGGTGGTGACAGTGGGCACGGGCATCCTCAGCACTCGGCAAGATCAACGGGCGCACATTCGGATCGAAGCTGACAATAACATCGTGGTGCCGCTTCCAGTGGTGGAGTAGTTCAACAATCCCGGTCTGGGTTGGCTCGAGAAAGGCAGCATATGAGCCGAAATGGACATATTGGGGGGGATCAATCTGCCAGAGGGCTGACTGGTCTCCGTGGCGTTCGGCCGTGTCGGCCAGGTAGAATCTATATTGTTCACCGTCTTGTCCTTGGGTGACCATGACGAGCGGCGTCGGCTTATCGACTATCGGGCAAAGGCTTGTATCCACTTGGTTGCATTGCAGGTATTCGCGAATGGCTTCGCCGTGGGTATCGGTCGACAGTCCGCACGCAAAGCCGGTTTTCACGCCCAATCGAGCGGCAGCGACAGCCACGTTGAGGGGGCTGCCCCCGATGCTCGGCATGTATCCCTGTTTCGATGGGATAAGGTCGATCAGGGCTTCTCCGATGACCAGGAGGTCTATGTTAGGCGTCGCGGGCTGTGGGGAGGGAGTGGCGTGCACGAGCAAAGCAGTCAGGATTATGGGCTGGTGTGTAAAGGAGTACGTAGGGCGTGCCCAGCATAAAAGAGACGCGCGCACAACACAAACTAGGGCACGCCCGACTAGGGGGCGCAAGCCCGGCTAGGGCACGCAAGCCCGACTAGGGGAATGTGAGGCAATAGCAAGGCGAACGAGCTGAACGACGCAAAACCATCGCAATCACGCGCAAACACCCGCCATGCCTGAGCTATACACAGTGGGTGCCTCCGCATCCATCGGACGCCCTACCTGAACCAGAGGCATCGAGCACAAGCCAATGCTGGTGTCGGTACCCTCCCAGCTAGGATGACCAAACCGGAGATAGCAGATCGAAGAAGAAAGGAAGAAAGGAAGAAAGGAAGACAGAGTAACCACAGAAAAGGCAGATCGAATTGGAATCCGGATTAATGCTGGCAAACCCCTTCCTCACTCCGCCGAACCTGCTTGAAAGCCCTGCACGAAGATACTATGAATTTGAACAGTCGCCGAACGGGTTACCGTGCTGCGACTTCTTGGACGTCGCTTATGACGGTCGGTCTCTTCTCATTCGAATCACGTGCTATGATGTTTCTTGCCTTCTTTGCCCCCCTGGCCGTTTTTCGTGGGCGTCTCGCCGGGTTGCGCCGGGCAATCGGCTGGGGGGCCCTCCTTGCCGTTGTCACCGCCTGTACCGCCCCCCTGCCCTTCGAGCCAACCCCGATCGATTTTTCCTATCGCAGTGTGATTGATATGAATGTTCGACAGGTCAATTTCCGCGACGAGACGCGCAATTCGCAGCAAGCCCCCGAGGTGAGCCACCTGTTTCCGGTTGACCTCCATGCGAGTATCAAAGACTGGGTTGATGTGCGGGTAGCAGCCAAAGGAACAGAAGGCGTGATGACCCTGACCCTGAAAGAGCTGTCTGTGGTGGAAGAATTGATGCCCATTGATCAAGGATTCGTTGACCGGCTATTCAAGCGCGAGGTTGAAGCCAGCTACTCGGCCCGCCTGTACATGGTGGTCGAAAGCACCACCCCCGAGCATAAGACGATCCGATCCGAGATTCGCCTGTCCTCAGTCGACTTCTTGCTGGAAAAACCCGTCATCGGCGGCGATCACGAGCGGGCAAAAAAAGAGCTGTGGAATCAGATGGCCCAGCGGCTGACACGCTCGTTTGATGAGCGTGCCGAGCAGGTACTCAAGAGCGACTTTGCGCCGCTGATTGTCCGCTAGCCCCGGCAATACATCCTCCATAGGATTGTCAAATCCTTGGGCATTTTTCCGATTTTGCCTCCCAATTTTGTTTCCCGAATTTTGCAAGGCGTACCGGCATGGCCCTTTCGATTGAAGACCTCGTTGCCTATTTTCGTGCGGGAGAAAAGCCCAAACAGGATTGGCGTATCGGGGTTGAACACGAGAAATTTCTTTATCACAAGGCGACACTGCGCCCTCTCACCTATGAGACAACGGCCTCGGCTGATGGCGCCCGGTGGGGCATTGGTGACCTGCTCCGTGCCTTTGCTGCGGCGCATCCCGAGTGGAATACGGTCTATGATGGCGACCACGCGGTTGCCCTGATTCATCCGGAGAACCGGTCGATCACCCTTGAACCGGGCGGACAGGTTGAACTTTCGGGGGCGCCGCTTCGCACAGTTGATGCGTGCTGTGCGGAGACGACCCACCACCACCGCTTGCTCAAAGACCTTCTGGCGTCCGAAGACGTTGGCATGCTGGCGACGGGCATGTTGCCCCTGTGGCGCATCGAGGACATGCCATGGATGCCCAAATCGCGCTACACCCTCATGCGCGAGGCCATGCATGCGGCGGCGGCGCGTGGCGACGGCGATTTGGGAACAAGCATGATGACGCGAACAGCTACCGTTCAGTGTAATTTGGATTATGGCTCCGAGCAGGACATGATCAACAAAATGCGGGTGGCAGTTGCTGTCCAACCCTTCGTGACCATGATATTTGCAAACTCGTCGGTCGCTTCAGGAGAGCTTTCAGCCTACCAAAGCCATCGTCGGCACATCTGGGAGCACACCGATCGCCAGCGCACAGGCATGCCGATGTTCGTGTTCGACGAGGATTTTGGCTATGAGTCGTGGGCATCCTATGTCGCCTCGGTGCCCATGTATTTTCGAACTGTTGACGGCGCAAAAATCCCCGTTACGGGGAATTTCCACGATCTGATGGCAGGTCGATTGGTCGCTGCGGTGCCGACCGAGCACAGCGTCAACGCAGAGCCTTCGCTCGACGACTGGGAGGATCAAATCACCTTCGCCTTCCCCGAGGTCCGCCTGAAGCGTTACATTGAAATGCGCGGCGCCGACAGCGGGCCTTGGAGTGTGCTCTGTAGCTTGCCTGCCTTTTGGACGGGTATCCTCTACGATGAGGCTGTGTTAGCCGATGCCGTTGCCTTGATAATGGCGCAGCCGACTTCAACGTGGGAGGAAGCCGCAACACTGTCTGCCACGGGAGAATTATCGGCGACGTCGGTGAAGCTGGCCGGTCGCACGGTTTTGGAATGGTGCAACGAATTCGTTGCGCTGGCGGCGCGGGGGCTTGAAGCGCGTTTCCTTTCGGGGGCCACCATGGGGGTCGATGAACGGTCGTTCTTATCTCCTCTGCATGCTTTGCTCGAATCCGGGCGCACGGGGGCGTTTGTGATGCAAGAAAATTATCGTGCCCTCGACCTCACGGCATCATCGATGGCAGGCTGGGACACGTTTTATGCGCGCCACTCCCATTAGGGGGCGTTAGGGGCGTTAGGGGCGTTCTGTGGGGTGGTCTCTCGTTGCGGTGCCCTGAGGGGTGATCTCTCGTTGCGGTGCCCTGAGGGGTGCCCTGAGGGTTCGCGCCCTCTTTGAGGATTACTTATCGGGTTGCGCACCGAGCTACTGGGCGGCAGCACTGGGGGCAGTCGAAGCCCTCTCCCCCCGGTTGTTCGAAGAAGACTGGGCCGACCCTTCGCGGATCAAGCGAAGAATCCCGGGCTCGATGGCCGTCAGGGGGTTCAAGGCGACCTTATCTCCCGACTCGTTGGCAGTGATCTGAAACGCCACTCCCAAGAAGCCATCATCCTCTCCGCCAACGATCAACTTGCCCACGACTGGGATAGCGCGCAGGGCATTGTCCCAAACCGTTTGGGGGACAATCGTCCCGCTGATGTCGGTCGCGTCTTCCGACCACGATCCCGACGCAATCAAGCTTATCGAATTGCTTTCGACGCGCAAATCGTCCACCAGGCAATCCTCGGCGCGACACGCGAATGTGCCACCGACCCGCTTGACGTTCCAATCCGATGAGGCAAGTGAATTCCAAAGCCCCACTATTGAAATAGCCTCTTGCAAGCGAATGAGCAGGCTGAAGTCTTTTGTCGAGATGTCGGTGATCTCGCCGAACCCCGACCAGTGGAGATTGGTCGCATGGCGTTGTCCGATGATCTCGGTTGTCCCGCCAGTGTACCGGTCGGAGAACTGTAATTCGCGTGTCAACAACCCAAAATCATCGGCATAGATGCGAAGCGTATCCGTGTACGGGGTCATGATCCCCCAGCCATGGAGACGACCAGGCTGTGATTCCGTGCTGTAGCGCGCCCGGGCTTGTACTGTTTGCTCGGTAGGGGTGGTGCGCAGAATTTCGCCCTGGACGTCGTGCAGAATCAAGTGCCTGTGCACCTGCACCTGCTCTGCCGACAAAAAGACATTATCGAAGGGATCGACGAACGCCTCAAACAGAATGCCACCCGTGGTTTCTGTTTCTAGGAAGGGGCGCGCATCGAGTGTTGTTGCGGTCACCTCATAGCGGGGGTACACCTGCTGGCGTTGGCTGGAAGACAACAGATTTGGGGCGTCATTCATGAAGGCTAGTTGCGGCTCGGTCAGGCCGACCACGGTGGAATCAGCTGCTAGCACGATGTTGGTCGGGGTGTCCTGAAGCGAAGGGGGGATTGCTGCATTGGATGCCGCCTGTGCCCCGGACGAGGATTCGGGCGGTGCTGAGGGCTGTTGCTCTCCCTGCCCTTCCTGCCCACTCTGGGCTGCTTGTGCGGCTTGTGCTTCGTCGTTATTCGGCTGGGGGGCGTCGGTCTTGGGCGGCCGATCGATGTATCTGACCGAGAACACATTGCCCGCCCAGCGTCGCACATTGGCTTTGGCGGAAACAAGGGACAAGCGCGACAGCTGCATGGCGATGTCTGCCGCAATAGCCGACGAGGGAACCGCCAATACCGTCTTCACATCAATGGTTGGCGTGTCCTCATTCGTGGCAAAGAAGGCATTCACCCGCATCGTTCCGTTGTTGTTTGCCTCGAAGTTGGCCAATGGATAAAGGGCGAAGTCAAATGCCGTCTGGGCAAGATCAAAATCCAGATCGACCGCCCACCCTTCGCGTTGAAATGCCGAGTTCGTTGTGTTCTCTTTGTGCTGGGAAACGAGGACGCGGGCCGGCATCTGCCCGACTAGCTGTATCTCACTGGCAATGTCAGAGGGGAGCACCTCGAGCAATGCCGA
>JAHZLG010000199.1 GCA_022599995.1 Alphaproteobacteria bacterium
CTCATTGGGTATTCTCATCCTCTTGAGGCGTGTTCTTGCCGTCGTCTGGTGACGGTCGGCTACTTTGCTCGTCGGCAGTGCCAGCATAGCCGAGATATCATTCGACGAGGCCGCAACGATCATGGCTTCTAGGGTTTCATTCGACATCGAGAGCAATTCGGCGGCGTTCAGATCGTTATCATCGACAAGGCCGCTATCGATCAGGGCTTGCTCGGAAATATCGTGGTGCAGGGCTGGGGGGGCGTCATCGAGCGTGCTCGATTCGTCGTCCATGTCGTCTACGGCATCGAGCATCGAGTCTGCATCGCCACTGCCATCCATGTCATCCGCATTGCTGTCGTCCATGGCGTCTGCATCGTCCATCGAACCCGCATCACCAACGTCGTCCATGTCATCGAGCATCGAATCTGCATCGCCTACACTACCAATGCCGTCCATGTCTTCCGCATTGCTGTCGTCCATGTCATCGAGCATCGAATCTGCATCGCCTGCACTACCAACGCCGTCCATATCATCAAGCATCGAGCCTGCATCGCTAATGCCGTCCATGGTTTCTGCATCGTCCATCGAACCCGCATTGCTGCCGCCCATGTCATCCATAGCATCGGGCATCGAGCCTGCATCGCCAACGTCATCCACGTCATCAAGCATCGAGCCTGCATCGCTAATGCCGTCCATGGTGTCTGCCTCGTCCATCGAATCCGCATTGCTGCCGCCCATGTCATCCATAGCAACGGGCATCGAGCCTGCATCGCCAACGTCATCCACGTCATCGAGCATCGAGCCTGCCTCGCCTGCATTGCCAATGCCGTCCATCGAATCCGCATTGCTGCCGTCCATGTCGTCCACGGCATCGTCCATCGAGCCTGCATAGTTGCCGTCCGGGTTATCCAGGCTATCTGCGCTCACCTTGTCCAATTCGGCAAATGGATCAACCGAAGCAAACGAAGCTTGCCCCGTTGAGGCTAACCCCGTTGAGTCCCTTGAATCCTCGGCGATCACCTTAGGGGAAGGCGCGACGGTCGATTGAGGGGCAAATGAGAGCGTGGCGAAGTCGTCTTCATCAGCAACGGCAGGGTTAGCATCGAAATAAGACGGGTCGGCCTCAGCCATGTCCATCGCGGCAAAGGGGTCGTCGTCCAGCATATCCCCCTGATCAACCGCAGAGTCTTGCTCCTCTTCGTAAACGATCGAATCGTTCAGCTCTGCTTCCGAGAGGGCGAAGCCAGCGGTGGTCGGGGATAACCTGTCCGCCGACAAGGTGGGCGGGGTGTCCCGCTCCGCGGGCGTCATTTCTTGGGCAGCAGTCGTTGCAGTCGACGGCGTGGCGTCCTGTCCGGGATGGGCTTCCCACGCGGCCGAGGATGATGGTGCGCTTGCTTGGACGCCCTCCTCTAGCGAGGGTGTTGTCTCAATCCCGGTGGGTTTGGCTTTTTTTTTTGCGATGTCCCCCATATCGGCGGCATCCATCTGGATCGCAACAGGGGTCGCCCCGGTCACCGTAGACGCTGCGGTCACCGTAGGCGCTCCGGTCACCGTAGGCACTGCGGTCACCGTAGGCGCTCCGGTCACCGGAGGCGCTGCGGTCACCGTAGGCTGGGATGGGGGATGGGAACGGTCAGCCGCCTCGAGCAGGGCGAGTGTCTTCTCGGTTTGACGTAACGTCTGATTCGTTTGGCTGGTTGCCTCACCGATAACCTTGCCCCAGAATTCGGTTGAGCGGCGAATCTCGAGGGTGGTATGGGCGATATTCGTTGCCATCTCCTCGTTGGTTGCCCGCATGGTCGTCTCGATCCGGTTGAGGGATTCGACCACCGCGGGGTCGCGTCCTATTGATCGGATCGACTCGGTGAGGATAGCGATTTGTGCGTTCAGGTCATCGATACGCCGGTTGTTGTCGCGGCGTTCGGCGAGGATTTCGTTGAGCCGTTCTTTGTCGTCCTCGAGGTGTTTCGCCGCGGTAGACAGCAACGCCAATCGGTAATTGAACGGGTCTTCATCGAGGTTCAGGTCGGGCACCCCGGGCAATTTCACGCGTTCGTTCAGCGTGTTTTCCACCGAGAAGTACAGGCGACGGTGACTCATCGTGGCGAGGAACACCAGAAGGGTGAGCAGCAGCGATCCACTGAGCCCAAACAACGAAGAGCTAAAGGCGGTTGCCATCCCCGACAGCGGCTCTTGAATATCGCTTTGCAATTGCGTGAAGCGATCGAGCAACAAGCTCGCATTCCCCTGGGGCAGGACAGCCAGAATATCAGCGATGCCGCGAATAGTCGCAAGAAGCCCCCAAAACGTCCCGATCAGCCCGAGCAGAATCAGCATATTCGCCATGAACCGGGCAAAGGCGACGGTGTCGTATTGGCGTTCGGCAACCTGATCCAAGACCGCGGTGATCTCCTGCGGTGACAGACACAACTTCGCTTGATTCACCTGACTCGTCCGCAACAACCTTGCGGTTGGCGACAAGATGCTGCGCGTGGGGATCGCCTCGAAAAGTTCCTTCTTCAGCAGAGAAAGCCACACTGCTTCTCTTCCGGCTCGGTAGTGGGCAAACAGCGCGACCGCCACCCCGATAATCAACCCCGCGCCGATGACGCCGTTGATGTAGGGGTTGGTGAAGAAGGCATCAAGCAACACCGTCGATTGCCAAACGGAGAACCAAATGCCAACGCCAATAACAGCCACACTGAAGATGGCAATGAGCAGGGGAACGAGAAATCGATTCATATTCATATTCACGGAAGCTCCAGAAGATCGCGCATGGAAAATTCTATACTCGGGGCACAGGCGAAAATGTCGCGCCGCCCCATGGTGAAGGGGCTTCCATCCAGATGGGCAACAACGCCGCCCGCCTCTTGCACCATCAGCACCCCGGCGGCTATGTCCCAGACGTGGATGCCACGCTCCCAATATCCTTCATAGGCACCGAAGGCGACGCCAACAAGGTCGAGGGCAGCTGCCCCAAAACGCCGCACCCCGGCGGTTGCGGTCATGCATCGACTCAGCTCGCGCAAAAACGTGGCGTGCAGTTCGGGGGTCAGCGTCCCTTTGAACGGGATGCCGGTGGCAAACAAGGAGTGCGACAAGATCGTGCGCCCTGATACCCGCATACGCTCGGTTTCATTCTTCCACGCCCCACCGTGGCGGACCGCGACATACTCCGTGTCGGTCATGGGTTCGTAGATCAACGCCGATTGCGGCACCCCATCACACACGTGTGCAATCGAGATGGCAAAATGCGGCAACCGGTGGAGAAAATTGGTCGTGCCATCCAGCGGGTCAACAATCCACCAGTCGCCCGAAAAACCGTTGGGCCCGGGGACATTCGGCGTGGATTCCTCTCCAAGGAATTGAAAGTCCGGGCGATTATAGCCCAATTCGTAGGCAATGATCGACTGAGCACGCGTATCGGCGGCCGTCACAAAATCTGCAGGTCCTTTTTCGGTGATGGTTATCTTCTCGACTTCGGCAAAGTCGCGCCGCAGGGAAACTGCCGCCTTCTTTGCCGCCTTGCGCATCACGTGCACCTCGCTAACCTTAGGGAGCGTCATATCGACTACCCCTTCGCCCGTTCGACAAAACTGCCGTCAGCGGTGTTGACCACAATCTTCGTCCCCGCCTCGATGTACGGGGGAACAAGGGTTTTCACCCCGTTTTCCAGAAGGGCGGGTTTGTAAGACGAGCTCGCCGTTTGCCCTTTCACGACTGCATCGGCCTCGGCGACCACCGCCACCGCATGGTCGGGCAGGGCGATGGCAATGGGGTTGTCTTCGTAAAAGGAAATAATCACCTTCATGTTTTCGGTGAGGAAGGGCAACGAATCGTCGCCGATCATGTCCGCTTGCAGGGTGGTTTGTTCATAGGTTTGGTTGTCCATGAAGATGTGCTCTTGCCCGCTGGCATAAAGATATTCAAAGTCCTTTTCC
>JAHZLG010000200.1 GCA_022599995.1 Alphaproteobacteria bacterium
CTGAAATAATGTTCCTTCGATGGCGTCGGCAAAGCTATGGGTCAACGAGCCGGCAATCAAATCGACCTCATTATTGACGTTGACGATCGTCAAGGTGATGGTCTCGGTATAGGTCGCGATGGGAATATCGTCCTGTGCCGCCGAGCCATCGATGATCTGATCGGTGTAAACGATGGTGATCTCGGGGGAGGCATTGTTATGGACGTAACTCCCTGCGATAGTCGCGCCCTGTGCCGAATCCACGGCGAACAGCGAAATCGTTTCGACCAGGTTATCCGTCGTTCCGCTGACCAACCCCACATCGAGATTGAAACCTTCGGTCACCTCGATCTCGGTGATGGAGATACTCGTATCGCTGTCCGTGTCGGCAAAGGTGAGGGTGATAAAATTCGGAATCGCCGCATCCTCATCGAAAGAGGCGACATCGCTGATGGTGGAACCATTCAAGCGGAATTCCTCAACCTCGGCTTCATCTTGGTTGGGGTTGAGAAGGGTCAAATCAATCATCGTTGTCGCGATTGCCCCGTATTCGTCCTGCGCGGCGATAGACAGCGTGATCGTTGCATTCCCGACGCCACGAAGGTTGGGCGTTTGAAGAAATGTCAGCTCGGTAAGCGTCTGGGTAATCACCCCCGACACGCCATTTTCGACAAAGGGAAGGTCGGAAGGCGATGTATCATCGTTGAAACTAATGCCCGCGACTCTGGTCGGGTCGAACAGGACTTGCACAGAAATATTGAGATCGGGAGATTCGAAATTTTGGCCCGGTGCTTGATCAGTGTCAATGAACAGATGGTCAATCGTGTAAGTTTCCGCAAGAATGTCAGCCCAACCGGATGCGGCATCGAAGGAAAATGTCTGCACGATGGCGGCATCGTCGCCGCCTTCCAAAACCTCAACGTTCAAGAAGGGGGTGTCATTTTCCTGTGCCACTTCGATGGTCAAGGTAAACGAATCACTGCGTGCGGTGCTAAGATTGATATCTGTGGCAAGCTGCGCCCCGTCCTCGGAGAAGGCGTGCACAACAAGGGTTGTGGTGAGGGTATCAGTCGTGCCGTCGAAATCCGGCGTGCCGCTCAGGGTAAGGACGTTATCGATGATGGTCGCCCCGAACGCATTGGCACTGTAGTCGCTATCGATGCCGACAATCGTTTGTGTGGATGCATTGCTCGCATCGAAGCCAAAGGTGATCGCGTCAAGCTCGGGGTCGCTGATGAGGCTGGTAAGGGCAATACTACTGTTATGGGCGGTGTCCTCGGTAAGGCTAACGGTCTCAAAGGGTACGTACTGAACGGGCCGGTCGTCCACATTGCTGATCGAGTAGGTGAAGGATGAGGTGACTGTGCCGCCAGCCCCATCACTCGCCACGAATGTCACGACGTCTGTTACGATCGTTTCTTGGTGCGCTCCCACCAGTCTCCCCTGTCCCGAAAGCGTAATCACATTATCGGAGCCGTTGATCGTGAAATTGATCCCTTCCACCCTGTCTTCTTGATGCGTCACTTCGTGAATGGTGTAATCTTGAAGCGGAGAGTCTTGGTCGGTAAAGAACAGCTGGAATTGATTCGACAGTGTTGCCGCCTCGGTCAGCAATTGGGTGGCAGCTCCGCTAAATTCCGGCGCGTGGTCGTTCGGGTTATCCATCGAGAAAGTGATCACCAACGGAGTCTTGCGGTCGGGATCGAGTTTTCCGTCTATGGAGTTATCTGCCGCGGTCAACGACAGGTAGAACACGGCATCGCCTGCGGCAAGGTAGGCATCGGCATCCCATGCGCTGATCGTCAGGATCAGGTTGTCGCTCGAATCAGAGCCAAAATGATGGGCAGGCAGCACGCCACCGGGGAATTTCGCGAGGTCGGGCGAGGTAAGGACGTACCCTTCGGTAAATATCGTGGCACCCTCTTGATCAAAAAGGACGTTATTCGCGAGACTGATGCCAGGAAACCGATCGGGGTCATTGGGAATGTAAACTTGAATCTCTACTTCGCTGTCAAACCTTCCCGCGTTGTAGAGAAATTCGGTGCTCACGCGCGGGCGGTCATCGATGTTGGCGACGACCACGTCGACCGTATAATCGAGGCGATTGCTCGCATCACTTGGCCGAGTCGCACCATATCGCTCGTGCTCCCAAGCCGAGATGACCAAGCTTGTGGTCACATTGGCGGTGCCAACTGCCGGAATATCGACCATCCCCCCCAGATCGAGGGTCGTGCTGGTGATGGCCGATGTCATGCCACTCAAGGCGGGGGCAAATAACACCGAGTAACTTATCGCATCGCCCTCGGCATCTCCGATGATCGTATTGAGGTTGTAGTCAATATCGAGATTCACGTCCTCGTTGATGGTCAGGGTGTCGAGCACGACCAGTGCCTCAGGCAAGTCGTTGTTGTTGGCGATCGTCAGCGTGAATGAGTTGAAAATCGTGACACCATTGTCGTTGTCATAGCCGCTAAACGACACCGTGATGGTTTCATCCGTCGTACGACTGATAACGGTGCCATTGTTACGAACAATGGCTTCGATGTTGGGCGTGTCCTCGATCGTGACCACATTGCGGTCGGAGACGGTCGAAAACGAAAACTTAATGCCGTGCTCGCTAGCGACCTGGTCGATGTTCTGCAGTTTGAACTTGTCGTTATCTTCATCGGTTATCGACAACGTGATCAGGTGCGCACTCAGGGGCGTATTCTCTTGCAGGATCGTGTTGCCAATCACCTGTTGCAAGACAGGCGCATCATTGCGGTTGCCAACTTCAATCGTGAAGCTGGTCACCACCTGCGTCGCATCACTATCGACACCGGTGATCGTCAACGACAGGGTCTGGGTTGTCACCTGCGATGGCGTCTCGACATATACCGGGTTCGGGTTGGACGGGTCCCAAGCATCGACAAGATCGATGTTGCCACTGAAGTTTAGCTGGGAGAAGGTATCGAAATAGTAGGATATTCCCCACCCCTCGATCAGGGTCCACGAGACACCATCATCGATGACTGTGAGCAACGAGACGGCCGATGATCCCGAGGATGCCGAAAGGGTGAAACCAAGACTCTCGGCATCGTCATCGGTAAAGTGGTCTTGCAGATTCAGGACGCGTTGGAAATCCGACTCTTCGGTAATATCCTTGATGTGATCAATCGTCGTATCGATCTGCGGGATATCGTTGATGTTCTGGATGACGAAGGCGAATTGCACAACCGAAGCATCGGGCGGCGGCTGATTCAGCGTGTCCTCGACTTGAATATCAAAAAACAGCGTCACATCGTCGGCGGTTCCCGTGATGTTAGGTGTCCCCGAAATCGTGAGGGTGTTGGAAATCACCTGTCCGGTCAGCAGGCTGTCCCCATCACTATCGAGCACGAAATTATTGTCACCCGAGAAGACAAAATCACCCGCCGCGATCGAGGGGAAGACAAGATTTTGCCCCTCGGGGTCAGTTAAAATATCGCGCAGGGCAACGGTAATGGCGATCGCCGTGTTTGATTCGAACTGGAACAATCCCCCAGCACCGAGGTAATTGTAGTGATCCCCGCCGATGTTGGCCGTGTAATTGGCACGAGGGAGGTCGTTGCTTTGCTCGATCTGGTATTCGAATGAGAACAGAGCCCCCGCATCGTTGTCTTCAATGTCCAGCTGAATGGTATCGGTGACATTGTTTCCCCCGAAGTGCTCGGGGATGTCGGGCTCGCCTGTAATCGTGAGGGACTGTCCACTGATGGCGTAGGTAACCCCATGCACGGTGGTCGAGTTTCCTTGAATGTTCCGCAGCGAAAAGGCGATGTAGTCGCCCTCAGGGTCGGTCACATAGTTCGCCAGGTTGAACACTTGCTCGTTGAGCAATTTGTCCTCAGTCATCGTGACCGTGAAGCTGGCCGTCTGTGAGGGGGCATCATTGGTCGGCACGATCTCAACCGTGAAGGTTTCGATGCCCAGAATATCGTCCGAATCAGTTTGTCCATCGCGCAGGGTTGCCACGACTTCCAGCGAGGCATTTGCGCCGAGTGCGGGGTGCCCTCCATTAATGTCGGCATTTCGAATGCTGATGTTGCCACTGTTTAGATAGGTCATATCCAAATTGTAGTTGGCCGAATCATAATCAAAGGTGACGAAAACCCCTTGGGCAAAACCCGTCGTGGTGTC
>JAHZLG010000201.1 GCA_022599995.1 Alphaproteobacteria bacterium
CCGAATCCAGAGTCTCATTTTTGGTGGGTTACGATGCCGCTTCCACACAAGGTTGTATCGACGTTTTATCGATGCCGGGCTGTTGTTTCGGCGGGATTTCCTTGCCGTTTCCTGCCCCACTTTTCCCGTTGCCGTTTTCCGCCTCCTCTGCGTTGTTCCCAGAGGCAGCTAGGTCACCGGTGGCCGAGAATAGGCAGCACATGGCCAATGATGGGTACCCGCAGGCTATCACCAAGGCGAGAAGTCACTGTCAGCGGAGACCAGAGGGGCAACAAAATCATTGGGATTCACCTCCTCGGCATTGGCAATGTCTAGGGTCAGTGATGCCTCAGCGTCGTTCTCCCATGACAGGGCGTTGGATGCACCGCCGCCAAGATAGATGTTGAAATAGTCGGTGAACACCAAGCGATCCATCCCAGTGCCGAAATCGAGCACAAGGTCTGTGGCGGTCGCGACATTCCCTTCGCCTTGCTCAACGACCTTGTACAGATGCACGTTTGATGTATTGGTCGACGAACCCAGTATTGCAAGGCGAACACGCACCGCATCGCTGGCAGCTTCGAGCACCACCGTATCCATGCCCGCATCAAAGATCACGATGTCTTGTCCTTCGCCGACATGGATCACGTCCGCGCCGCCGCCGCCCTGCAGCTGATCATCGCCGTCGCCACCGAACAGCGTATCGTCTCCCCACGACCCGTGCAGGCGATCGGCCCCTTGCCCTCCTTCGAGCCGGTCATTGCCGTCCCCCCCCCAAAGGCGGTTGGCTGCAGTGGTGCCAATCAGTCGGTCATTGCCACTGCCTCCTGCGGCGTCGTCGATGTTGTTTTCGACGGTCAATGCGACGTCGCCGACGCTGCTTGGCTCGGACGCCGATGCCGACAGGTACAAGATGACATCCTGATCGATGCCTGCAAAGGCCATAATGTCGCGGTCGGTCGCGTCGTGCGAGGCGGGGCGTCCATAGGCATCGTGGTCGGTCAACACCGCACGCGACGGATCAGCGGCGACCAGTGAGAAAAAAGACTGATCAAAGACCGTAATATCGGGGGCATCGATAGGATCACCGTGGGCAACCAGCTTCGGATTCTGTACCGTGAAACCCAGATTCGTCCCATCGCTGAAATTGTTCTCGATGGTCAATGTCCATTCGCCGCGGGAACTCTCGCCGCGGAAGATTCTTGCCAGGAAGTCCCAGTCGACAACCGTTGGATTATTGTCGCCAAAGGAAATCGCGCGGAAAGGATCGAAATGCTGGAGGACGTCAACCCGCGTGCCCATCGGCGAGGTAATAATCAGATCAACCTGCTCGATTGCGGCACTGGTGCTTATCTCTTTACCCTCGGCATTAAGGGGTTCGAACAGCACATCAGCCGTGAGAATCACCGATTCAATGTCGAGATCATCGGCAATGGTGAAGGTGAAATCATGGCTTTGCAAGGGAGATACCCAGAACCCTTCGAGATCGCCGAGCAACGATGCAGTCGCGGAAATTGGAACGATGCCATCCTCGGGCAGGCTGAGGTCGATCGCACGGTCATCCGCGGCGATGGTATGAAACTTTTTGTGCTCATCGAAGAAAAACCGCCACATTTGGGCAAGCCGTCCGGCGGTCTCGCCGTCGGGGACGCCAAACCCAGTGATGAGGGTGTATTCTTGACTGCCATTGTTCCACTGGTGTGCCGCATTGAATTGGCGATTGGCGTCCCAGAAATCAAAGGGGGCGTGAATCGGTGCCGTCTCATCGAATTGCATCTGTTGTTCGACTGGGGCAGCCGACAAAACCATAATATCTTGAATATCTCGGCTTCCTAGGGTGGGATCGATGCTCCCGATGAGTGCCGCCATGGCTGCCAAGGCGGGTGAGGAAAAGGACGTGCCATTGACGGCTGCGGTCTCGATGACTTTGTCATTCGAGTAATCGGAGGCATAGACCTCATTCCCTTGAGCCGCCAAAAGCACGTTGGAACCCGATGAAGAAAAGTCAACCGGACGACCATTGGCATTCAGGGCACCAACAGTCGTTACCTCCATTCGATTTTGAGGAACAGCCGCCGTGCTGTCATCCTTATCGTGATAATTGCCCGAGGCGAAGAACACCGGTGCCCCATACCCGTCGCGACCTAAGGAATCCATATCGAAAAGAAATAAGTCGGTGCTTTCGGCGGAGCCTGCATAAAAGTCAGATGATGACCGCCAGCTGCCATTTGCCGCTGACACGCTCCGAATTGCCGTGATCGCCGCAAGCGGGTTATCATCCTGCCGCGCCCACGACGCCGACGAAAGAAAAGGGACAACCTCCGCATTGTATGCCAACCCGACCGTGCCCACCGAATTATCCTCACCTGCGACCACGCTTGCAACACGGTTGCCATGATTGCCGCTTACTTCTGATAAGGACAGAATTGAACTTAGGAACCCGTCTGTTCGGATGGCTAAGTCAGGATTGTCGACATCAATCCCTGAATCCCAAACGATAACAGTGCTCTGTTGCCCTGTGGCGTGCCGCCAGAGCGAGGGGGCATTCAACATCTCTAGATGGTGATAGGCATCCGGGGCGTACTGGCCAGGGATCGCACTGGTCGAAGGAAGCACCGACAGCAGAATCAAGGGCAAATCTGATAAGGTGGATTCCTCTGCCGATTCCACGGCGGTTTCGTCCGTGTCCGTGTCATCGGCACCGGCATTCGATGAGTGCCGCGCCAATTGCCCATCCGCGTCTGAAATGGTCTGTTGTCGCTGGCATGCCGCAACAAGCAAAAACAAACTAGCCAGGCCGAGATTGCCCCAGAGATACCCCCGACTGGGACGCAACAAGTCGTGGGCACTCGACCGTGATGCGATGCGCGATCGCCGCGATCGCATGGCAATTGGTTGACGGCCAGCCTCATGGGCGGGGATGCAACCGCTGGTTACGTGCACGACAACTGTCGGAGAGGGAAGCCTCTGAAGAGACAATATTGCCATCATTCACATCAGGGAAGAAGGTGCTAAGCGAACCCGCAAGGAAAAAACATAGGGCGGATAACGACTGATCTGTCATCGGAATATCCAAGTCCGAGGAGGAAGATCGAAGACCGGGGAGGAACACCCAAGACTGAGCAGGAAGACCGAAGAGCGAGGAGGAACACCCAAGACTGAGCAGGAAGACCGAAGAGCGAGGAGGAATATCCAAGTCTGAGCAGGAAGATCGAAGACCGAGCAGGAATGTCCAAGATTGAGCAGGAAGACCGAAGAGCGCAGAAGGATGGCACCGCCGCTGATAGCACCCCATTGCTTGTTGTTGTCTTGTTGTCGATCAAAGGATATTATTATCCCACTCACGAAAACTACCCCTATGATACACCAAATAACAATGGCTGGCAACAAACCCTCCGATGCGACGGGTGACCCTGCGCAAACTCCTGTGGGCGTGCAAACACCGTTCCCGTTGCCAACGCACTGCGCAACGGGAAACATTGCCATCGATGCCAAAGGGCAATGGTATCACGAGGGTTCGCCGATTGGCCGC
>JAHZLG010000202.1 GCA_022599995.1 Alphaproteobacteria bacterium
CAGCCTCATCTTTCCCCTTCACCTTGATCCGATCGAGTTCGACGAAGGCTACCATAGCAACGTCAAGCTCCGCGGCGGTTTCTTCGCCGATCAACACCCCGACGCCATAGGTACGCGTTTGCCCCTCAAGACGCGCGGCGAGGTTCACACTGTCGCCGAGCACCGAGTAGTCGAAGCGTTGTTCTGACCCCATGTTGCCTACCACAGCATCGCCGCTATTGATACCAATGCCGACCTTGAGGGGGTTGAACACTTCGTTGTTTGCGGTGGCTTCGTTACGCCGCACTTCGTTGAGTTCATTCAAGGCGCGATGCATGGCGATGGCACTGATGGCGGCGTCTTTGGCGTGCATATCATTGTCAAGCGGGGCATTCCAGAACGCCATGATGCAGTCGCCCATATACTTATCGATAGCACCGTTGTTGCGCAGGATGACATCGGTGAGTGGAGTCAGCAATCGGTTGATCAGGTGGGTAAGCCCTTGCGGGTTGCTCTTGAATGATTCCGAGATTGTCGTGAACCCTTGAACGTCACAGAACAGGAAGGTCATGCGCCGCATTTCCCCGCCGAGCTTCAATTGTTCGGGTTGGCTCGACAACCGTTCGATGAGGTCGGGTGATAGGTACTGTCCGAACGCTTTGCGGATAAACCTTCGGTCTGCAGATTCGCGCAGGTAATTTCCGCTTAGCACCAAAATAAAGGCCGCTACCACCGTAATGGAGGGCAGGGTAGCATCGATCAGTTGCTCTTGTTCGGTGAACAGTGTCCAGCTAATGAAGAAGAACAGCCCGCCGAACATCACCACCAGGGGGGCACTTGCCCAGAACGGTATTAGCCGGGTGAGAAACACCATGCCAAAGCCGAACACGATAATAATGATGGCTTCGATGAGGCCGAACCATTCGGGGGCAGAGATGAAGATGCCATTCAGGACGTTGTCGACAATATTCGCATGCACCTCGACCCCGGGGAGAGCCGGGTGTACGGGGGTATTCCGCAAGTCTTTCAGTCCGCTGGCAGAGCTTCCCAGCAACAAAACCTTCCCGGCTAATTTCTCGGCAGGGACAGTCTGATTCAGGACATCGATTGCACTGATATAATATCGGTTGGTATTGCCCTCGGTGTTGACGGTATCGGCTTGACCGAAGCGTATCCAGAACAGCCCTTCGTCGTTTGTCGGAATATCGAGCTTGACCCCTAACTCGGGGTTGGCAATGGAGACGCCGCGGATGCCATTCTGATCGGCAACTGTTGCTATTTGCGGTGCTTGGGCCAGCACGCGCAGCAATTCTACGGCAAGGGAGGGGTACACCTTATCGCCATCGACCTGCAATATCAGCGGGGCACGTCGGATAATCCCATCGGCATCGGGGACGAAGGAGAACACGCCGCGTCCCGCCGCTTGTTCTTCAATTTCGGGGATGTTACTGCGGAGCCACTCGAAGCGGTTGCGTTTGATCAGCGGCGCGGCATCGCCGCCCAAGGCGAGGCGGACGGAGCTTTCGGGCAAGGGCGTTGCATTGGCTGGTTTGTCGCGCGACACCATGCCAAGCACCGTCGGGAATTGCGACATGGCATAAGCCATCACTTGCTCGTTGTCGGGCAGGGCGGCGAGTTTTGCTTGAATGTCGGGTGGGATCAGAGGGTTGGTTGATGCCACCAGCCGCGGCGAGGTGCGGTCGTATTCGGCATAGATCACGTCCATTGCGATCGCGACAGCGCCGTATTCTTTCAGCTGCAACAGCAATTGGGCGAGCACGGTGCGTGGCCACGGCCATTGCCCGAGGGCATCCAGTGATTTTTCGTCAATGTCGATGATAGCGACGGGCGAAGGCACATTTTCGCGCGTGAGGGCATCGGTTGCCACATAGTAGTCAAACAACCGGTAGCGGAGGCTCTGTGTCAGATTAGGATCGATGAACCGAACGATGGCAATAGCCAAGACCACGGTGAGTGATCCAACAATTACCCCAGCCCCCTTCATGCGCCGCAAACGTGTCAGCATTGGTTTCCTCACGATTCTGGAAGGAGGGAGAGGTTAGTCGGGGTGATGCTTCGCCGCTTTGCCGGTTGGGCACTTCTCAGCCAGGGCGAGGGCTACTCGTGGAACCCCGCCGTGTTGGGTGAAAGACCCGCCGTGTCAGGTGAAAGACCCCCGCCGTATCAGGTGAAAGCTAGTGATATTTTTCGGTGATGCGGATCGAAAGGTTTTCTTCGTGCACTTGCACATCGCCGCGAGCGACCAATTTGTCGCCGACTTTTAGGGCGATTGGGCCTTCGACCTTTCGTCCCAGTTCAATAACGGCTCCGCGACCAACCTGCATGAGCTGGTTGACTTTGATGTATGCCTGACCGATTTCGGCGGTAAGCACCACTTCCACATTCATCCATGCGGGCTGTGACCCGTTGTCACTTGAGGCATTGGTAAAACCTTGATTGGAGCTAATATCATTAAAACCCATGGGGCAATAGTACCATTCTTGTGTGCACGGTTCAAGCAATATCGAGACGCCCCCCCTCCCCCCCTCTCTCTATTGCCCTTCTTTCTCCGTGGCCCTGCCACAGGAGAGAAGAGGGGCGTGTGCGCGTGTGCGACTCTCGTCTTTAGTAGCGGAAGTTTTCGCCCAGATACAGCTCGCGGGCGATGTCATTGTTTGCGACCTCTTCGGACGATCCGGAGACGGCAATCTTCCCGTCGTGCAGAAGATACACCCGATCGACCATACGAAAGGTTGTGGCAACATTGTGGTCGGTAATCAACACACCGATATTCTGTTGGGTCAGGGCGCGCATCAAGAGGTTTATTTCTTCGGCCGCGATAGGGTCAACGCCCGCGAAGGGTTCGTCAAACAGGACGAAGCGCGGGTTGACCGAAAGGATGCGGGCGATCTCGAGCCGCCGCCTCTCGCCGCCTGAGAGCGACCGAGCGTCCTGACGGGCAAGGTGCTTGAGACGGAACACGCGCAGCAATTTCTCTCGCCGCCGCAACCGTGCCAAACGCGATTGATGGTGGCTCGCCAAGATAATATCGAGGTTCTCCGCCACGGTGAGCCCCTGAAAGATGGAAGACTCCTGCGGCAGATACCCGATGCCCAACCGCGCGCGCATATGGATGGGATAGCGCGTAATATCGTGCTGCCCCAGAAAGATACGCCCCGAATTGAGGCTGATAAGCCCACAAATCATATGAAAACAGGTGGTTTTCCCCGCCCCATTTGGCCCGAGCAACCCGACGATCTCGCCTTGCCTGACCGACAGGGTAACATTGCGCACCACGGGACGACGTCCGTAAGATTTCTTGAGTCCCCGTGCGGATAACCGCAGCAATTTGGACGAGCTGCCCATGTCGCTTTCGTAGTCTTCCTGTTGCCTTGCCTCCTCGGCTTCTCCCGGTGATGCCGGCTGATTCGGGGGGATTATCCCGGCAAGCTTGTCTAGGTCATCTTCGATCATGACAGTCACGGGGTCACGAGCATGGTGGCTTGTTCGGCAAACAATTCGTACTCTTGCGTCTCGAGGTTGAGGCGCACGCACTCGCTGGTCAATTCACCAAACACGGTAACCGCCACCATGTTGCCGCAGAGGTCGACCCGCTGGGCCACAAAATCATATGACGCCGCATCAGAATCGATCTTGATTTGATCATTGCGGTATTTCACATTTCCATCGATGGCGATGCGGCTGATTTCGTTGCGCACCGAATCGATATAGGCGGTCAGGGCATAGGCGGACAGGGCTCCCGATCCCTGTGCTTGGATCAGGGCGCCGTTGGTAATGCTGAGGGTGTTCTTCACACGGTCGAACACAACCCTGCCTTCGCTCGACGCGAGGGTGATATTTTTAGAGGTGAAGCTGGTTGGCCCTTCGGTCACCGCGATGCGACTGCGGGGGAAGTCGAACAAGATTCGCCTGCTTTGCAATGTTCCCACATTCGATTCGATCACGACGGGTGACCCCGTCAGCACGGCTGTCTGGGGGCGTTGTTCGTCATCGGTTTCGATGGTGAGGTTATCGCCAGTCGCGGTGAATTCGAGGTAGCGGAGCACAAACCCATCGGTGATAGTCACCTGCTTCGGGGTGGCCGCCACGACCCCACGCGTGGTAATGGTGGCATCACCCTCGGGACGGGTGAATTTCAGTCTTGTTTGCCCTGCCAATAGCCCTTGTCGTGGCGCAAGCGAGGGTCGTGGCGCAAGCGAGGGGGCAGGTTGCGCGCCCTCTCCCCCTGTTTGTGCTTGTGCCCCATCCAAATTGCCCCCAATCGAGGAGATGGGCAATTCGATGGGCCCCTCGTGGACAAGTCGCCCGGAGGGATTAGTGATTTCGATAACGGCATTGCCACTCAGGGTTGCGGTCTTGAGATTCGCGACGAGGGGGTTGGGATTGCGAAACACCGCGATGGTGTCTTCGAATGTCACGGTTACTTCGTCGAGAAAATGTATCTTGCTGGGCTCGTAGATGGCTTGGGCTGTGCTGATCGTCCACAGGGGTGGGGTGCCCGTGTCGCTTGGCTTGCTGGACTCGCCCGAATCACCAAAGGCGACCAAAGGGCGAGGAGTCGCGCCAGCCCCCCTCTTGTGCGGGGCGTTGCCGGCGGATGCGTTACCCCGAGGTGCGTTGCCACGGGGGGCGTTGCGCGCGAATTGCTTGAGCGACTGCTCGATGTCCTCTGTGGTCAGAATGGTGACCTTTTTCTCGTTGAGTGTGGTCGCTTCTACGCGGATGCCTTCGATCACATACTCGGCGCCGTTGCCGGATAGCTGATGGATGCGGTCGGCGTGGATCGTGGCTTCGGGAAGCTCGATCACGATCTGCTCGCCAAGCAACGCTAACCCGCCAGTTTGGGTGAGATCGAATTGGGGAACGCTTTGCCATTCTTTCCGAATATCGGTGAATGTCAGCACAAGCACCCCGAGCGAGGCAAAGAACAGAAGGATGCGCAGGGTACGCCTCATCATGATCGAATCGCTCCTTCTTCCTATCCCAGACAGTCGTGGACGTGCACGAAACCCTGTGGAACAGTTTGGGGGGTGCCAACAAAAGCCCCGTTGATTCGTTTCGTCTCGAACAGGTTCAGTGCGGCCCCAATCACCGAATTGGCTGGGAGCATGATCGGGTCATTGGTCATCACACTATCGGCGTGGTCGTCCAAGGTGCCTCCCTGTTCGATCCAGCGGCGAATGTCGCCATCGGTTATTAACCCGCACAGCACTTGCGACGAGGCCTCGGTGACCCCGACACATCCCAAATTCTTTTCGGTGGTCTTGATCAAGACCTCCTTCATCGAGGCGGTTCTTTTCACAAGAGGCATACTGTCTCCCAAGCGCATGACGTGTTCCACGGTGAGCAATGACTGGCCTAGCTTGCCTCCGGGATGCAGCTGGCGGAAACTCGACGAATCAAATTGCCGTGCTTGCAAAAGACAGACCGCGAGGGCATCGCCGAGGGCAAGGGTGGCGGTCGTGGAGGTGGTAGGCGCCAACCCCATCGGGCAAGCCTCAGGATAGTCAGGCAACAAAAGCGTATGTGTTGCGTACCGCGCCAGCGTAGAATCGGCCTTTTTGGTGATCGCAATCAGCACGATGGCGTGCCGCTGGCAATAGTTCGTGATGTCGCGTAATTCGGCGGTCTCCCCCGAATTCGAGATCGCCATCACAATGTCTGTATCGAGCACCATCCCCATATCGCCGTGCGACGCCTCGCCGGGGTGGACGAAATAGGCGGGAGTTCCGGTCGAGCTAAAGGTGGCCGCAAGCTTGCGTCCGATTAAGCCGGACTTGCCCATGCCGGTGATGATCAGCCGGCCGCGGCAGTCGAGCAGGCATTTAATCGTCGCCACAAAGTCATCGCCGAGCGATGCTTTGAGGGCAAGCAAGGCAGCCGATTCCATGTCGAAAACGCGCTGAGCTTCGGCAATTATCTCTTCGGTTTTGATGGCGAATCAACGTGGGTTACAGGGAATCAGCAGGCGATAAGAGGAAAGCAAGAGCACTGATCTGCAGGCAACAGCAGCGAGGCCCCCAATCAGAAAGTCACGGCCATCAAGGAGAGGATGCTTTCGAATCAATATCACCCCCTGTGAGCCGACCACGCGCATGCACCGAGGCTGGTGTCGTCGTCTTAGGGTTGTTCAATTCTTGATCGGCTGGCGTGCGGACAATGGTGTGCGGACAATAATGCTGCCTGCGATCACCAAGCTCGGCATAGCCGATCAATCGCTCGATCAGTAGCCTTCGGTTTGCATCCGCTTGCGAAGAAGCTTGTGATTCCGCCGCCGGGCCTCTTGATCCTCACGCACGCGTTTCTCAGAGGGCTTCTCAAAGAAACGGCGGGCTTTCATTTCGCGATACACGCCCTCACGTTGCATTTTCTTTTTCAGGACGCGTTGGGCTTGTTCGACATTGTTGTCTCGGACGGTGACTTCCACGGTGATGCGATTCCAAGGATAAGGAGTTAAGGAGAATAAGCACTTGGCGCGGCCACGGTTACCGCGACCACTCGTCGTCCCATCGTAAGGCGTAACAACGGGATTATCAACCGCCATGCCATGTGGTCAGCGACTGCTCGGGTATCGCCGCGGCGGCCGGGGGGCTCTTGCTTGCGGCGTGTGCAGACGCCCCCCTATGATCGAAGAGGGTGATCGATGGGGGCGATCGAAGAGGGAAATCTTCTTGACCTGCTATCGGCAAATTGCTAGTGTGTCCCTGCACGAGCGGGTGTAGCTCAGGGGTAGAGCGCAACCTTGCCAAGGTTGAAGTCGTGGGTTCAAATCCCATCGCCCGCTCCATTGCACGACGCGCCATGGCACCTTGAAGATACTCACTGCGATTGTCCTGCAGGAGCAACCGTGCCTTGAGGCGTGCCTTCAACAGTCCTTACATTGCCATCCGTTGCCATCCGCGTGATCAGCAAGGCCATATTGCCTCGCCTTATAATCGTGCCAATTCGCTCGGCGTGCTTATCGAGGCAAAATGGACGCGCCATCGTTTGGCGTCGGGCAATCCCGTGAACAAGGTTCCCAGCCGCTGTACCGTGCGCCAAAACGGCACATCGCGCCGCATGGGGGCAGCGGATCGCCCCGTTGCGGGCTTTTCATCAGTGGTTGTTATGGCCTCGGCGGCTGCCTCAGTGGTTGCCGCCATGTCCGCCGCAATGGTCGCACGGGCCGCGGGGTCAGTGGTGTCAGTGGTCTGCTTCGATGCGAGGGCATCCAAGGCCAGGCACTTGAATTGGGCGATAATGTGCATCGCCGATTGGTAGTGTTGATCAGCATTCCAGTGGGGAGTGCCAAGAGATGCCAGCATCATCGGTGATCGCGTCACCGCCCGCCCGATCATCACCTTATCTGCCCACGTCAATCCGTGGACGGCTTTCTCGGCAGTATCGATGCCACCATTGAGCGTGAGCTGCACGTTGGAAGCCGCCACTTGCCGCTGTCTCACCCATTGGGCTAACCCCTCGACCCGGGCGTGATTGAGCTGCGGTATCTTGCGATTGGCACGTGGAGAAATCCCATTCAGCAGGGCTTTGCGGGCATGGACGGCAAGGTGACCGACCCCCGCATCGAGCAGGTGATCGACAACGCCCTGCAACCACTGGGGGTCATCGTGATGGTCGACGCCGATGCGAATCTTTGCCGAAACAACCGGCATGGCGGCAGGTGATGATGGCGGAACCCCCTGCGAGAAAGGGGGGCACCCCGGGCGTTGGGTGGCTGTCTCTGCGGCGGACAGTGCGCCACCGGACGCAACAGCCCTGCTTACCCCCTCACCGATGGCGACGAGGCACTCCTTGGCATGGGAGGGCGACAGCATCATCTGCGCCCCGAACCCGCCACTGGCCACGCGCGGCGACGGACACCCCATATTAAGGTTGATTTCCTTATAGCCCGCCTGGGTGAGAATCTGGGCCGCACGAAACAGGTCGTCGGGGTCTTGTCCGCCGAGCTGGGCTACCGTGTTGGCATCCCAAACCACCATCCGCGCTTTGGCAGGGTTTCGCCACACCGCCGCCGCAGGAAGCATTTCCGTCCATAATTCGACGTCGCGGTCGATAAGCCGGAGCAACACGCGATACCAAGCATCCGTCCACGCCATCATAGGCGCAACGCTGACTCGGTGCATTGGCACGCGGTCGGCACTTGCAGGATGCTCTTCGTGCTCTTGCCCCGATGGGCTGCTTGCCGCGTGGATGACGCCCTGTGCTAGCATCTAGTGCACCATAAACCCGAAACCAACGTGGGTCTGCACGCTGCCCACCCCAACCGTAAGGTAAGGAGCCAAATCGGTCACCCCGCCACTTCTTGCCCTCCCGAACGGCAGTAACACCACGCGCCCTGTATAGTCATACTCTAGGATCGGCGAGCCCAAGCGTTCATAGACGGTTGAGGGGATGTTGAAGAACGGGGTTTCATACGCCTCCACGAGGTGGGAAAAGGAGACCCGTCGCCAGCGGTGCCACATCGATCCTTGAAGGCCATAGCGGACATTGCTCGCAAGGGTGTCCGAGAACCCCGACAAGTCCACGCCAACCGCAGCATAAGAAGCCGAAAGCTGACGGAGACTGGAATTGCGCATGAAATCGAAGGCGACACCGATACTTCCTCCCCAGTCGCTGGCACTGGCGTCTGCGCGCCCGCGCCTATCATCGCCGGAATCCGCAGAGGAAGGAGGCAGGTGCGCTGCCGTCCCACCAAACAGAAGGTGGTGCCCCAAGTGGAACCCGTTGCCATCGAAGAAAATGTCTTCGCGACGGATGATGCCGAGATTGGTCGTAAGCGGGACAAAAAAGCGATAGGTGAACATATAGAGGAAGACGAACTCATTGCTTTTGTTCTCGCCAAAATTCTCCTGAACGTATTGATTCTCTTCGAGTTGGCCAAAGCTGATATTTGCGGCAATCATCTGCCCTTGGTAGGGGGATGCAAAGCGGAAGCGCACCGTGGTCTGTGTTCGACCATTGTTGTTCTGTGGGCTTAGGTCGGTTGACTGCAAAACCTCCGCGTCGATCGAGTGCATCAGGGTCGGTTCGAACTGGAACGGCAGCGCTGAAGCAATGTCGGCCGCATGACCAGCCCACCCGGCAAGGGTGACGACGGCGACAACCATCCCGCCAAGTGACCCTCTTGCCGCCCTTGCCCTTGCGCCTCTTGCGACTTTTTCACCGTATGCCGCCCACCATCCAGCGATGGGGCGCGGCGCGGGCAGTCGGAATTTCCCTATCACTGGGAAGGGCATGGCGGGCTATTCTTAAAGGTAATATTCTATCGGGGCTTGTCGATCAGTCGCAACCTGTGGCGGGCAATCAGGCATCACTTCAATGGATTGATGCTCTTCGTGTCAAAACGATAATCTTACAGTACTCGCCTACAGGATATAACGGGCCAAGTCGTGATCATTCAACAGTGGGGTAACAATAGCGTCCACATCGACACGCGATATTTCGTGTGTGCGATCGCCCTCGTCCAGATCGGGGGCA
>JAHZLG010000015.1 GCA_022599995.1 Alphaproteobacteria bacterium
CGCAACCGGGAAACAACGGCAAAAGAATCTGGAGATTCCCCAGCAAGGAAAAAAACAACGCCATCGTGAACCGAATGGGACTGCCAAACAATGGCATAGAACACGTGGAACGCCGAATCCAACAGTACGCCGCCAAACACCACGAGAGACCCTTCGTGCTCGCAGTGAACATCACGACCGGAACACACGTCGCCAACACAACCGAAGCAATAACAAAAGAACTGGCTGCGATGGCACAACACCCAAGCTACCAACGCCTGGCGCAACACGTCGATGCCTTGGTGTGGAATGCCTCGTGCCCCAACCGCGAACACAATCACGACCAAGGCACAAACCCCGAAAATCAAACCAGCGACGCCATCACCGCACAAATCCAAATCGCCGCACAAACACTGCGCGCCATCGGGTTCCAAAAAATCTTCGTGAAAATTGCGCCCGACCTCGATAACGACCAAATAAAGCAAATCGCCGAAATCGCCCAAGAAGGGGTCGTCGACGGTATTGTCGCATGCAACACCATGCCAACCCACTCGATCAATCAGATTCAGGGCAACGCTGACACCATCGCAAAAAGGATGAAGCGAAATCCCAAAATAATGGGCGGGATTTCAGGATGCCCCCTGCAAAGCCGAGCTATCGAGGTGCAGAAAATGATCGCCGCCTCGTTCGAAAACCACAAAAGAAACAGCAAGAATTCGCCTAACGCCCCCGTGAACACCCCCCTGCTGATTGCAAGCGGCGGCGTCATGACCCCCGAAGATGTGGTGGCGCGACTGGACAATGGCGCAGATATTGTGCAATGCTACACGGGACTGGTCTTTGACCCCTGGCTTGTCAAAAAGAGCAACCAACTGCTTGCCGCAGCAAAATCGCAAGCAGAACCGACAGTGGCCGAAAGGCAGCTTCTTCACGCACAATGAAGGCACTCTGGCAGAGGGGAACAACAAAGACATGCAAGCAATGGCAGCAGGCACAAGGTCAGGGCAGGGCAGGGCAGGGCAGGTCTCGATGAGGGTGCACGCCCCACGCCCCACTTCGCGCCTGTTTCGCGATCCCTGTGCAAAATGATGCCCAGCTCCGCCCCCCGCCAGCGCAACGTAGTGTCGCGCAACGCAACATACCGTCGCGCTACGCAACGTAGTGTCGCGCAACGCAAGGCAGACTACGCCAAGGTCACAACCTCAATTGCGCCTCGCGTGATGCCAGCGTGTGACGGATGAACGCAAGCAACCACGCACGTCCCCCCCGAAAAGCCCGCCCCAACAGGAACAAAGATGACCCCGCCAACACCCATCACCGGACTGAAAGACGTCATTGCACACTATGATGCCCTGCTCGTCGACCAGTGGGCAGTCATGCACAACGGAATGGCGGCAATCCCCGGAGCCCTCGATGCGCTCGAGGCGGCCGTGGCAAGCGATAAAATGGTGGTGTCGCTGTCGAACTCGTCGCGGTCGCGGCGCGGAACGCTCGAGAACCTGAAAGAAATGGGCTTCGAGCAAAACAGACACTTCCACGAAGTGGTGACCTCGGGGTGCGACGTGCGCGACTGCCTCACCGAAAAACCCGATGCATTTTATCAAAACCTCGGCACCGCATACGCCATGATCGCATGGGGCAACCACCAAACCCTCACCGAGCGACTCGACCAACTGACCGAGGTGAACGACATCGAACAAGCCGAATTCGTGTTCTGCTCAGGGATTGAAACCGGGAAAACCCCCGAAGACTATAGGCCGCTCCTGCAACGAGCCCTCGAACGGAAATTGCCGATGATCTGCTCGAACCCCGACAAGTGGAGCATGGCACCAAACGGAAAACTGTACCCCTGTCCCGGCGCCGTCGCCGACAAGTACGAAACCATGGGCGGATTCGTGCGGTGGCACGGCAAACCCCATAAAGCAGCCTACGACGCTTGCGATCGAATCAGAATGCGACTGGGAGGAAAACGCACCGATAAGGTGCTGGCAATCGGCGACTCGCTCGAACACGACATTGCCGGAGGACATAACCACGGACACGATACCCTGCTTATCACGCGCGGCATCCACCACCAAAGCTTTGTCGGGAATAGCACCGCCGCCGATCACGCCCGTCTCTATGACCAATATGGCGTTGTCCCAACATACACCACGCACAAGCTGCAATGGTAAGAGCACGGCAACCAACGCACCAACCGCACAGCAGTGCCGTCTGTGAGCAACGATGAGTGGGATCACGCTAGGACCTAGTATCGCGGTTCGAATCGTCGAAGTGGCGCGCCAAGCGGGGCTGGCCATCGTCTTCTTGACGCGCGGGGCGTTACCACCAGCTCTGATCTCGCATCAACCGCTGCGGCACGCAGTGTGGGCATTCCCCCTCGTGGGTGCCGGGATCGGGACAATGGGGGCAGTGGTGTTCTGGGGGACGCTGCTCATCGGGGGGCACGACCGGATCGCTGCCCTGCTCGCCATCGTGACCGCGGTTCTCATGACCGGAGCACTCCACGAAGACGGGCTGGCCGATATCTGCGACGCGATGGGAACAACAGATGCAAGCAAACGCTACGACATTCTGCACGATCCAAGGATCGGCACCTATGGCATGCTCGGGCTATTGCTGGTCGTGCTGGCAAAATGGGAGATGCTGGCAACGCTCGCAGGCAGCTCCTTCACGCAGGTGCTCTACAGCTTCGTGGTGATGGAAATGATCAGCCGATGGGCAATGACGGTCGCGATGCGCGAAATGCCTCCTGCTGCGGTGAACGAAGAGACACAACTGAAACGATCACTGTCGATCAATGCAGGGAGACCCTCGGTACTCGTTCTCGTCTTGGGGCTGGGGAGTATCGTCTTGCTCCTCACGGGACTGGGCATGCATAATAGCTGGTATCCGCCGCAGACCGGCGAGCAAATTCTGAGCAACCGTGATATGGTGCTGTTGATGCTCGGTGTCCATCTGTTGCTCTTTCTTGTCGTCGTGTTGCCGTTCCTCCGACAGCGTGTCCGCATCTGGGGAGGAGCAAACGGCGATACCTACGGTTTTACTCAACAGGTCGTACAATGTATCACTCTAGCGGTCGTTATCTTCGCGGAAGAACCAATCAGCAACCTGCTCGCACGCGTGCTGACACCATAATAACCCCACGCAAAACCATCACAACGCAGTGGTACTGGGTGCGCCACGCCCCCGTCACCGCCAAGGTAGGCGTGTACGGCAATGACAACCCCGAAGCCGACTGCAGCAGTGCCCCCCCCTTCCATTGGCTGTGGGAGCACCTGCCCCGCGAAAATGTGACCGTGCTGTCCTCCCCGTTGCAACGGGCACGGCAAACCGCCGCCGCCGTGGCGCGGCAAGCACCCGAGACGTGCAATGCCAGCGAAAGGCGGATGGTGTCCCAGCTGAACGAGCCGCGCACCGAGTCCGCCTTTAAAGAATTTGGCTATGGGGGGTGGCAAGGCATGACATGGCAAGAAATCAGTGCCAGCGAACCCGAGAAAGCCCACGCCTACTTCGCCGCCAACCCTTGGGTGGCACCGCCAAACAGCGAACCCTACCTAACCTTTGCGGCACGGGTCGGGGAAAGAGTGGCCGCGATCAGCTTCGGCGCGCAGGCGCACAACCATAATTTCATCGTCTTCTCGCACGCTGGAACGATCGTTGCCGCCCTGATGCAGGCAATGGGGGTGGGCGGTGCTCCCGTCTCGACGGCATTGGGTTTTCAAATCAGTAATTGCTCGCTGACGGTCATGACACTGACCTTTTCCGAGCAGGGGTTGCTCGGCCGGGTGCAGGGCGTCAATTTGCAAGGCACTGCTCCCGTCCCGTTGCAGCGGAAAGAGAGCACCTCGGCGGAGACATAGCGGCCGCTGGCAACCGGAAGAGTGTTGCACAACCCGCATAGCCCTTGATGCCTGCACCGCCCTTGATGCCCGCACCGCCCTTGATGCCCGCACGCAAATACCCCCTGAGCCAAACACCGCCATGAGCCTGCACATCTATATCGGCGGAATATCGAGCGGAAAAACTGCCCGTGCGATGCAAGACGCCCGCAACCTGCACAACGCCCAAGGCAAACCAATCTATGTGGCAGCAGGCGCACTCGAGGCGAAAGACGACGAAACCGCAAAGAAAATCTTCGAACACCAACGCGAACGGGGCAATGACTGGGAAACAATCAGTCCACGCTGGCAACTCGGCGATGCCATCACCGCCCTGATCAAGAACCCCAACCTCCAGTCCAACCTCCAACCTAACCCTAACCCCCAGCCCAACCCCCGCTCGGTGCAGGAACAACACGCAGTGGTCATCGATTCGATAGGAAGCTGGCTCTCGGCAGTGTTGATCGACAATGCCAACGAACAAAACGCCCTGATCCAAAGCGGGATCAATGCCATGATCTCCTGCGTGGACGCCCCCAACATAACCGCCCACGTGGTAGTGGACGACGTATCACGGTCAATGGTCGCCATGACCTCAATCGGCAGAGCCTTCGAACGGGCATGCGGCGAAACAACCCAACAGCTGGTCGCCGTGGCCAATGAAGTCTTCGTTGTCCAATTCGGAATCGCTGTGCCCATCTCGCAGTGGCGACGCAAATAACCCAGACGCACCCGCGGCAACACACCCAGAACGTCGCACGACAACGACTGCACCCGCTTGTCTTGATACGAAGACAGTGTTATCCTTCACACGCAAAAGGTGATTCGTGCTTGACGCACCGAACATCACATTCTTGCCCAATCACCCCCCAACACCCGCCACGATTCGCCCCACCCACCACAAGAACCACACGTGGAAAATCACACGCAACCTGCCTCCGATCCCTCCGATTCGCTTGAGCCAAACGCACAAGCAGGCGACCATCCGAAAAAACTCCGCTTGCCAACACGCGAGGCTAACACCAGCCCCAGCACCAGCGAAAAAGATACCGCGACAATCGTCGTGCAAGAACGCAACCTGCAAGAGATATTTCTGAATACATGCCGAAAAGAAAAGATGCTGGTCACCGTCTTCTTGGTCAGTGGCATCAAATTGCAAGGCAAAATAAGCTGGTTCGATACCTATTGCATCGCCCTGCAACGTGAGGGACACGTGCAGCTGGTCTACAAGCACGGCATATCAACCATCGTTCCGATGCAAAAAATGCAACTCAAACCAGCCGAGGGTGCCGCCACCGCGAGCTGATCCCAATCCACTCCGCCGGCCAAGGTGCCCTCATCACACCCCCCATCACACCGCCCTCCCCACCGCCTTTGTGCTCCGAATGTTCTCCTCCTGAGCTATCCGCCCGCAATGACCACCGTTGATAAATCTAGACTACCGAGCCGATACGTCTCAGTTGGCCCTAAGTCCGCCCCGCATCGGTCGTACTACTACGCCATGGGCATGACCGAGCAGGAAATAGCCCAACCATTCATCGGAGTCGCCACCTGCTGGAATGAAGCAGCACCCTGTAACATCAGCCTCATGCGACAAGCGATCGCAGTGAAGCAAGGGGTGCATAATGCCAAAGGAACCCCACGCGAATTCACCACGATCACGGTCACCGACGGCATCGCCATGGGGCACGCCGGCATGAAGTCATCGCTCGTGTCGCGCGATGTGATTGCCGACTCCATCGAGCTGACCATGCGCGGACACTGCTACGATGGGCTGGTCGGCATCGCTGGGTGCGACAAATCCTTGCCCGGTATGATGATGGTGATGGTGCGGCTGAATGTGCCAGCTGTCTTTATGTACGGCGGATCGATCTTGCCGGGACAGTACAAAGGACGCGACGTTACCGTGCAAGACGTGTTCGAAGCCGTCGGACAACACAGTGCCGGGAAAATATCAGAACGCGACCTCCACGAGCTGGAATGTGTTGCCTGCCCCTCCGCCGGGTCGTGCGGCGGGCAATTTACTGCAAACACCATGGCGTGTGTCTCAGAGGCCATGGGACTGTCCTTGATCGGGGCGTCAGACCAACCCGCCCCCTTCGAAAGCCGCGACGATTACGGCAGGCAAAGCGGGGAAGCCGTGATGGCGATTATCGCCCAGCAAATCAAGGCACGCCCGCGTGATGTCGTGACGCTCAAGTCGCTCGAGAATGCCGCCCGAGTCGTTGCCGCCTCCGGGGGATCGACCAATGCAGCCCTGCACCTGCCCGCCATCGCCCACGAAGCAGGAATCGCCTTCGACCTGTTCGACGTGGCAGAGATTTTCCGCTCGACGCCCTATATCGCCGACCTGAAACCCGGCGGGAAGTACGTGGCAAAAGACCTCTACGAGGCTGGTGGCGTCCGTATCATTATCAAAGCCCTCATGGAGGGCGGCTATATCCACGGCGACTGTATGACCGTCTCAGGGAAGACTATCGGCGAAGAAATCAACGCCTGCAGCTTTCCGCAAGAGCAGGTTGTCGTGCGCCCGGTGGCAAACCCGCTGTCACCCACCGGCGGCGTGGTCGGGCTAAAGGGCAATTGCGCCCCCGATGGCGCAATCGTGAAAGTCGCAGGAGTAGCCAAAAAACAGTTCGAAGGGCCCGCACGCGTCTTCGATTGCGAAGAGGACGCCTTCGAAGCTGTCCAAAGCAACGACATTGAAGAGGGTTGCGTGATCGTTATCCGCTATGAGGGCCCCAAGGGCGGCCCGGGCATGCGCGAAATGCTCGCCACCACGGCGGCATTGTATGGCCAAGGCAAAGGCGATAGTGTAGCACTTATTACCGATGGTCGGTTCTCGGGGGCAACGCGGGGACTCTGCATCGGACACGTCGGCCCCGAAGCTGCGGAAGGCGGTCCCATAGGATTGCTCGAAGACGGCGACATCATTGTGATAGATGCCGACGCTGGCATTCTCGACGTCAAGGTGGACGATGCCGAAATGGCACGGCGTCGAACACACTGGCAACCGCGATCGCACGAATATCAATCAGGTGCTATCTGGCGCTATGCCCAAACGGTCGGCAGTGCGCGCCAAGGTGCGGTCACCCACCCCGGAGCGGCCCACGAAACCCACGTCTTTGCTGATATCTAAACAGCCCTGATTCCCACCTCTGCCTGCATGAAAACATACCCCCGACTATGAGCAAGGTACTCGACAGACGCTCCTATAAACCCGGCGACGTGATCATGCACGAAGGAGAACTCGCGACCGGGGCTTTTCTCATCCAACAGGGAAAAGTCGAGGTCTATACCAGCGTCGGAAATGAACGCTTCCACCTCGCCTATGCCGGCAAGGAAGAAGTCGTGGGAGAGATGGGGCTGATCAATGATGCCCCCCGCTCGGCATCGGTGGTCGCGGTCGAACCAACCATTTGTGTGCACGTTGATCGTCCAACCTTCGAGGGGAAAATCCGCGACGCCGACCCCTTCGTGCGGGCGTTGATGCGTATCCTGTCGTCGCGGTTGCGTCGGTTGCTCACCACCCTCCAGAGCGGTGGCAGGGTCTAGGCTCGACACCGTCTTGACGAGCACACTCCTCGTTACCTCTGTGGTGTTGCCTCTCGCAAGTCTTCACAAGCCCCGCAAGGGTAGGGGATGGGAGAGGATGCCATTGCTTTCCCGCGTGCCCCGTGACCATTGCCGACAATTACATCGCCCTCCGCCAAACTGTTGCGGACTGTGCCCGCCAATGGCAACACCCCGCGCCGCAGCTGATTGCCGTGAGCAAGCAGGTTGATGCCGATCGAATCGATGCCGCCATCGAGGCAGGATGCCGCCACTTCGGCGAAAACCGCATCGAAGCCGTGATGGAAAAATGGGCGCACCTAGCCACGCAACCAACGACAGGGCAGGGAAATGACACCAAGCCAGTCGACCCGATCACCCTGCACTTCATTGGCGGCATTCAGTCACGCAAAGCGGCCGACGTCGTTGCCCATTGTGCAGTAATCCATAGCCTCGACCGGCCGCGCCTTGCCGAGGCCCTTGCCGCCGCCGAGACCAAACTCGGCATCCGGCGGGAATACCTCATCCAAGTGAACCAAGGCAACGAGACCCAGAAGGGCGGCGTTGCCATCGATAACCTGCCCCAGTTGCTCGAGCTCTGTCGCGACCAATTGGGGCTTCGGGTTGTCGGGTTGATGACGCTTCCGCCGCAGCACCACGATCCCGAACCGTTCTTCCGCGATCTGACATCCCTTGCACAGGCCTTCCAGCTGCCAGAACGGAGCATGGGGATGAGTGCCGACTTTCCTGCCGCGATCAAGCACGGGGCAACGTATATTCGCGTGGGCACAGCCCTCTTCGGTGCTCGCCGCAACCCCTAATCCGCCATGCGGGGTGCGCCTAGGGCACACAAACCGAGGCTGCGGCAAAGGCAGCACAACACGATGCAGTGCCATAGGGCACACAAGCCGAGGCTGTGGCAAAGGCAGCACAACACGATGCAGTGCCAAGCGAGAGAGGCAAATAGCTTCCTCTTTCGCTTCTGTACCCATCAGGCACCCTCTTACTCCCTCCTGCATCATCCCGCACCCTCTTACTCCCTCCTGCATCATCCCGCACCCTCTTACTCCCTACTATTTCTTCTTTCCCCCTCCCGCCCCTCCCGCCCCTCCCGCCCCTCCTGCACCCTCCCCGCGGCAAAAGCATGGCAACGCACAACACACGATCGCTCGTCTTCCTCACCGGGCACGGTGACCCCTCAGTGCTTCAGTACCACGAAAACCAGCCGATCCCTCTCCCTGCCCCCGATGAGGTGATCATCGAGGTGACGACCGCAGGGGTGAACAATACCGACATCAACACCCGGCTCGCTTGGTACGATGACGCCGTCACCACCGCGACCAATGACCTCGCCGCCCAACAAAGCGGCAAACAGGCCAGCGAATCATCCAGCTGGAAAGGCGCCGCGATTGCCTTTCCGCGCATCCAAGGCGCCGACATCATGGGCACGATTGTCCAAGTAGGGGCCGGAGGCGACACCAGCCGAATCGGAGAACGCACCCTCGTAAGTGCCATCCAAAACACCGCCGTGGGGTCGATTACCGTCGGGTCAGAGTGCGATGGTGGGTTCACGAGCCACGCGGTAATGAAGGCCAAACACTGCTATTCGGTCGGGGATAGCCCGCTGAGCGATGCCCAACTCGGCGCGATTCCCTGTGCCTACTCGACGGCATACAACATGCTGCTCCGGGTCGAGCAGTCAATGGGATGGCGCGACTATGTCGGCGAACTGCCCACCCTGCACGGCAAGCGGGTACTGGTAAGCGGTGCAAGCGGCGGAGTAGGCTATGCCGCAGTCGAATTAGCCAAGATCAAAGGGGCACACGTCACCGCTATCGTCAGTGAAAGCAAAGTCGATGCGCTCCGTTCCGTTGCCGACGATGTTGTGGTGCGCCCAAGCGATAACACCGTACCCCTCGATTACGGCAAAGAAGACTTTCACGTTGCCGTCGATCTGGTCGGAGGACAAAACGGCCTCGACGCCATGCTCAAAGCCCTGCGGCACGGTGGCTACTATGTGATCTCGGGGGCAATCGCTGGCCCCATCGCCACCATCGACCTGCGGAAATTATACCTGCGCGATCTCAGCTATCTCGGTGCTACTTTCCAACATCCAACAGTGTTCGCCAACCTGATCGAGCTTGTCCGAGCCGGAACAATCAATCCCATCGTCGCGAAGACCTTCCCCCTCAGCCAGATCGTGGAAGCCCAAAAATTCTTTGTCGGCAAGTCCTTTGTCGGCAAGGTGGTGCTGTTGCCGCAAGAAGCCTGAACACCGGCGACCAGCACAAAACCACCCGAGCAACACGATCACCGCCGCGAGAACGCAAGCGACGAGAGACACGATCAGTGACACGATAGACCTCCCCATTATATGACGTGGGAAAGGCGAGAAACGCACTGAGCCCCCCCCTGTGATTAGATGCGCGCAGATGTGCGCAAGTGTGAGCAGATGTGCGCAGAATGTCGTGATGACAAGGTAAGAATACCTCCCCCCCCCCCCCCCCAGAGGGGGCGCGCAGAAGCGCAACCAGACGCCATATGAGACTGCTCTCATCCCCCCTAACCCCCAACACCCCGGCGCGGCACCCGCCTTGCTGGTCTCAGTACTCGGGTTTGTGCGGATGATGCAGTGAAGGCGAGCCGACCAAGGAAACTGCGGCGAAGCAACCTGCCACGTTGCCGACACAATAACACCCTGGTTGGACTTGCTTCCGCGCCTCCCGCTTTCGCGACCCGAGGGGCAACCATGCCGCAACAAATAGCATGGTCACGGTGGAAATAATTCATATTGCTAAATTTAGTCTAGTGGGCTAAATTTGCACTATGACATCACGCATTGAAATCTTCCGAACAGGTACGCACCAGCCAACGCACGGCGAGCCGCTCACCTTCTATTCCTCTGACTTGGAATCAGTGGCGAGAAGTTACGCCCCCGACCATCACCACGCCCCGGTTGTGGTGGGACATCCCGAAACCGATTCTCCTGCCTACGGGTGGGTGCAACGTGTCGAGGCTGTCGGTGACCGACTGTTTGCAGTCTGTGAGGACATTGCGCCCAAGCTCAACGAGTCGGTGCAAAAAGGACACTACAAATACGTGTCGGCGGCATTTTACCCGCCGCTGTCCGCACGCAATCCCAGCAAAACCCATTGGTATTTGCGCCATGTCGGGCTGTTGGGCGCGACGCCTCCGGCAGTGCGGGGGTTAGACCCCGTCGAATTTGCTGACGGAAGCGCACCGGACGATGCTAACCCCGATGGCACAACAATTTCGGATGATGCCAATCGAGAAGCCGACGGGGCACTGATCTTCACCTTTGCCGCCAGCGAGTCGAATGTGCTGGCTGCCGGGTTTCAAGCACAAGACGATGCAACACCGGCATCGGTGCCCACTTCACCTGTGACGTCGGCATCGGTGCCCACTTCACCTGTGACATCGGCATCGGCGTCCACTTCACCTGTGACGTCGGCATCGGCGTCCACTTCACCTGTGACATCGGCATCGGTGGCCACTTCACCTGTGACATCGGCATCGGTGGCCACTTCACCTGTGACATCGGCATCGGTGCCGAGCGCACCTGTTCCCCCCCTATCAGCGATGACATCGTCGACACCGGCAGGGGAATCGCCAGCGGCAGCAGGGGAATCGCTAGGCGAATCGCCAGAGGTGGCCGTTGCGCAGAACGCATCAACGGTACTCGATGCCCACGCACAACAAGGGCAGGCAGGGCAGGGCGACCAAAACACGGCTGCGCCGCAACCGCATGGGGAAACAGCCCCCAACCTCGTCAGCGACACGAGCCAGATCGACCAACTGGTCGACCAACTGGTCAATGAGGGCAAGGTTTTGCCCCACCACCGATCGGCCCTGCAGGCCCTCGTGAGCGTGCCCACCCTCCGCGAGCCCCCCGATGCTGCGTCGCGAGATAACGCCGCAGCAACCATACCTGCCGTGCATGGCTTCGCATCACCGCACGATGCGAGCAACAGCCTCCCCCCCCAAACAGCAAGCGATCATCAGCAGCATCTGATCGCCCTCATTAAGAGGGTGTTCGATGAATTGCCCGCCCAAGTGCAATTTGGCACTGCTCTGCCATCTGCGGCTTTCGCCTCGGCGGTACAACCCGCCGTGACGTTTGACCTGCCCAAAGGCAGCCACGCCCATCAGGATCGACTCGCGCTGCACCACCGCGCAACGAAGCTGAGTGTCGACAACAACATCAGTTATATCGATGCCGTGCGCGCCCTGTCCTCCTAGTGAGGGCAACCTGCCCATGTGCCCAGCCCCCCCAACGAGGAGTGGTGACAACGACACTGCTCTGACACCCTGAATCGTTTCTTCCCTCCTATGTTCTCCCTCGCAAAGGAATCTCACCCATGTCCCAAGCCGTTAGTTTGCTGAGCCTCACCGCCGCCGCCGCCGACAGTATCGCTGCTCACCGCGCTGTAGCATTCAACAAAAAACAGCATGCCAATACCGCAGTCCCCATGTTTGGCGTGTCGACACGCGACGTGGTCACTGGGGAAAATTTTGTCCTCACAGTAGAAGGCACAGCCGTCTGCGAAGCGGGTGGCGCGATAGCCGCCAACGATGCGGTCATGGTCAGTACCAATGGCACCTTTGTGAAGCATGATAGCAGCGCAACGAAAATGGTGGTCGGGTACGCCCTCGAAGCTGCCGCCGATGGCGCAACCTTCGAGATGATCATTCGCCAGCACAAACATGCCTAAGGGCCGCGCGTCGGAACTCATCGACTTCCTACACGCCTCCTTACCCCTGCCACTATCAAACACGACCGAGGAAACAAACCATGTCGGATCAAACCACACGGGTTCTCACCCTGCAAGCTGCAACTGCTCTCGATGCCAATCGCTTCGTGGGGTATGACGGCAAAGCAAAAACGAACAACACCACCGCGGCTGCCGGGGTGACCAATGCCGATGCGGGGCAAGGCGATTGGATCGCGGTGCAAACCCACGGTGTTGCTTGGCTAACCGCTGCCGACTCATTCAGTGTTGGCGATGCGGTGATGGCAAGCAGTGGGGGACACGCATCAAAACACAGCACCGGAATAATTCAAGGCTACGTGGCAGGGGCACACTTGGGGTCAGTCGTGCCGGTACGCTTGCTTGCCGTTTGATCAGGTCACGGGTGACCTCCGGTGCGGCATCGACCATGGGTCGATCACCATCGACCGTGAGTCGGTCACCAATGACCGTGAGGCGATCACCGACTGACTAACCATTAAACGAGGGTGCGTCACGCCACCATCGCCGAATTACCCCCAAACGTTTCACAGTCGCACAGGATTTTCTCCTGCGCGCGGACAGATTTCCACTCCCAATAACTGGACAATACCATGACAGCATTTCAAACCCCCTCGCTCGCGGACACGCGGGTTGTCGACCCTGTGCTCTCAACAGTGGCGCAAGGATACCAATCCCCCACAAATGTCGGCAGCCTTCTGTTCCCCGAGGTCATGGTTGATGCCCGCGGCGGCAAGGTGCTCGAATTCGGCAAGGAAGCCTTCAACGTCTACAACGCGGTGCGTGCCCCGGGCTCGGCGACCAAACGCATCGAGTGGGGCTACAAAAGCACCGAGTACGCACTGAAACAAGAGGCACTTGAGGTAAAGATTCCGCGCGAACGCATGCAAGAGGCAGCCATCGGTGTGCCCAACATTGACCTCGCCTCGGCATCTATCCGGATGACGATGCGATCATTGCAATTGGGGTTGGAATTGGAACAGCAACACCTGGTCGTGGATGGCGGTATCCCCGAGATTCTCCTTGCGGCCAACGGGACAGACCTGTGGGGGCATTCGTCCACTCCCCAGAACAATCCGATTGAGGTGGTTTATGAAGCCCGAGAAACCATTCGCAAG
>JAHZLG010000203.1 GCA_022599995.1 Alphaproteobacteria bacterium
GCCTGCGCTTTGTTCTTGATGATGGCTACGACTACGCCGCCCACATGGAAACCGTGATTGCCGAGGCGGCACGAAAATAACAGCTTAGCTGCCCACCCTGCAGCCTCCCTGCCGCCGCCTCTTGGCTGCCCACCCCGCAACCACCCATCAATGATGGACTAGGAAGACGACGTTGCCGACGCGTCTTCAGCATCGCCAGCATTGCCCGCCTTGTCGGCACTGTCTGGGCCAGCAAGGTTATCCGCCGAGAAAGCCCCCGACAGCAGGTGGAAGATTGAATCGCCCAACTGTTTCGGCGAGTCGACCGCTAATCCCTCGATCAGGTAGCTGGTGTCGAGCATCACGTCCAGTGCAGTGGCAAGTCGAGCATCCCCCGCATTCGCCAAATCGTTCAAGCCCTGCACGAAGAGGTGTTGTGGGTTGAGCTCCAGCACATATTTCTGCGGCTTGTCGCCCATCCCCATTCCTCCCATGCCTTGTGCCGCGAGCAGGCGTTCCATTTGAATGGTCATGCCGTCTTGGGCACTCGCAAGGCACATCGGCGACGATACCAAATGACTCGCCGTGCGCACTGATTCAACGCGATCACCGTAATGGGCGATTGCTGCCTTGAGCAAAACATCGATAGATGACGGTGTGGTCGAGCTCTCCTTGCTGGTCGAATTTGCCGTGTTCTTGTCATCCTCCGAGTCCGACGCCTTGGCGGCTTTGGCATTGGCGGTAATCTCCTCGAGCTCCTTGCCGGCGTTGCTGGCGGTGATAAAACGGCGGTCTTGGTACTGCCCGACCATAGGCATCCAGAAGTCATCGATCGCATCGGTCGAGATCAACACATCGACGCCATTGGCACGGAACCCCTCGAGGTGTGGGCTTTCAAGCAGCTGAAGCTTCTTCTCGCCCGTGAGGGTGAAGACGTAATTGTGCTTGTCGCCAGCCTCTTCGGCGTACTCCGCAAGCGACACCATGCGCCCTTGCGTCATCGACCAGTAACGCGTCAATCCAAGCAGATCATCGCGATTGGTGGTGTCCATAAAGTCATAAAGCCCTTCCTTAAGAACAGCCCCGTAATTGTCCCAAAATGCGAGGTAGGCATCTACATCCTGCGTGGCAAGCTCTTTGAGATGGCGCAGAATCCGCGTGGTGAGGGAACGGCGAATCCGTCCCAACAGCGGATCGTTCTTCAGCATTTCGCGAGAAATCGCCAAGGGGAAGTCATCCGAATCCACGACCCCGCGCAGAAACCGCAACCAGCGCGGCATCAACTCATCGGAGTTATCGGTCACAAAATTGCGGCGGACATACAACCGCACCGAGCCCTGTCGGTCGGCATAGAATAAGTCATGCGGCGGCGTCTCGGGGATATAAAACAGCGCAAACCAGCTCTGCATGCCCTCGACCTGAAAATGAAGCACCGAGGAATAATTGCCGCGCCCCGAAAGCGTGTCCGCGAAAAAGGACTGATAATCCGCATCGGTTATCTCGGATTTCGACCGACGCCAAATCGCATCAGCCGCATTGATCTGCCGGGGCACCGACATGACTTCGGAATCGGGCTTTGTGCCACCGTCAGGCTCTTCGCCATCCTCGTCATCGTCTTCCCCGTCGCGCGCGTCGGAAGACAGATCGAGCAACGAGATCGGTATTGCGAGGTGGTTTGACCAACTTTTGACAATCGATTCCACCCGATAGGACTGCAGAAATTCATCGGCATCCTCTTTGAGGTGCAAGGTCACCTGGGTGCCCACCTCGTCAATTGCTGCGGACTCGACCGAGTAAGCCGCCTTGCCGTCCGATTGCCATAACCAGCCTTCGTCCTCTCCTGCTTGCCGCGACCGCACGGTGGCGTGGTCGGCCACCATGAACACCGAATAAAACCCGACCCCGAATTGGCCGATGAGCCCTTCGCCCCCGCGGGGATTTGCGGCGGAGGTCGTTGCGCTATCGTCATCACCGTCATCCCCGGCATCCCCGTCACCCGTGCCATCAGCATGCGGGGCAGCATCGGGTGCTGCAGCGTCCGATGAGCTTGTGAGCGATTCCATGAATTGGCGCGTCCCCGAACGGGCAATCGTGCCAAGCGCATCAATCAATGCCGCACGGTTCATGCCAATCCCGTTGTCCTTTATCTGCAGAACCTTATTGTCCGGATCAAGCGTGATGCAAACCGAGGGGGCGGGGACCTCGCTGGCGGACTCATTCGAGTCATCGCGCAACGATTGGATGCGCCGGCGGTCACACGCATCGGCCGCATTCGAGATCAACTCGCGTAGAAAAATACTGCGATCCGAGTACAACGAGTGCGTAACAAGATGCAGCAAGCGATCGGTTTCGGTGCCAAATTGATGGGTTTCTGAGGGTGATGAAGAAGGATGTTCTGTCATAGTTGCTGGTCTGCGTGGGGAAATAAAAGAAGAGAGAAAATAAGGGACGAGGCTTGTGTGCTTAGCATGCCATTGGCACGCCACCCAGTGGCGACAGAGCTTTTGCCTATTCGAGCCGCTTTGCCAATGGCAACCACCCGAAAGGGGAGACCCATATGCCTCCCTTCGGGATGGGACGCACGGAGCCAAACAAGACAATGATGCGCGCGCAGTAGGGTGCATATATGAAAATATCGCACCATATGCAAGAGATACCCCCATCCCAGCCCATCCCAGCCCCTACCTGCCCTATGAAGTAAGGTGACAGCACACCTACCACGGCGGCATCCGATACGCAGGTGCACGCCGTGATGCCCACTGCTTGAAAACAATTCACGAATCATCTAGAATACACGGCAGTGGGCACAAGTGCCACGTTTTGGCACCCTCTGCATCATCTGCCCTTGCGCGTTGCTAAACCGCTCCGTTTGCGTGTGCGGGTTTGCATCGCACTTCAGACGCTCCTGTCCTTATTTGTTTCTGCCTTGGGGCACCCCGCCCCCACCCCACCCCACCCCACCCCACCCCACCCCACCCCGCCCCCCAGTCAATTTCTTAGCTTCCCCTCGAAGAGGCACCCGACGCCCGCATGGCCAACGACGTCCAAATAAGCCCCGATGCCGAGCGGCAACGCCGGGGGAAGGTGCTCTATCGCCTGCTGTTCATTTTGATTGCGGTTGTGGCATTGATAGTCTCGGCGTTGTTGCTCGATCTCCCCCGCCGATTCCTCGGCGATGTATTTGGCTCGGCCGCCCTCTCATCGGGCGGTGGGGCAAGTGCATCGGTATACTATGACCTGCCCGAGGCGTCGGTCACCCTCGTCGCGGAAAGCACTTTTACCGTGGTGAACCTGACCATCACCCTCGAGCTCGAGCGCGCGGATCAGTTGCAAGCGGTTGAAGGGTTTTTGCCGCAATACACCGATGCGACCTACCTGTTGCTCTCGGGGTTGACGCGCGATGACCTGCGCGGGACCGCTGCATTGTCGTACCTTCGGCAAGAGCTCCTGTTTCGTTTTCGCAAGATTTCCCCCAGCCTTCCCATCCAACAGGTGCTCTTTACGGGTATCAATATCCAGTGATCCGTTGCGGGTGCCTGTTTCGACCACACTGTTCTGAAGAATAACCCGGTGCGACCATGAACAAAGACGATAACAGAAACCTGATGGCAGGGCTTTCCAACCTCATTGGCGAGGATGGCGACGCATCACCCCAGCTTTCACAAGAAGAGATTGATTCCCTCCTAGGGAAAAAGCACCGCGTCATCGCTGATGTGACCGGGATACAGCAGCTGATCGAAAGCGGGCAAATCTACCACGAACGCCTGCCGGTGCTCGAGGCTATTTTTGAACGTTTTGCGCGCTTGACCTCCAACTCCTTGCGTCACTTCTCTTCGGAGAACATTGAGATAACCTCTGACCAAACCGTCTCTAAGCGGTTCGATGAGTACCTCAACCACGTCACGTTGCCCGC
>JAHZLG010000204.1 GCA_022599995.1 Alphaproteobacteria bacterium
CGAAGATAACAACAGTCGTCGATTTCTACGTCGACGGGCCGCTGGAAGCGGTCGACACCCTGCGCGCAGTCCAGAGCTATCGACAAATAGGAACTATCGTCCAGCTGGAACCATGGGAATTATACCGCGACGATCAAGCATTCATCCATAGCATTAGCCCCAATGATCTCCCCCAAGGCGTAACCTACAATCCATATCTTTGGCAATTCAGCGTCTATACCCCCGAACTAAACCCCATCGATCGCCAACTTGCCGATCCGATTATTACCCTGACCGCCAGCGATGCGATCACGCAACAAGCCGTCTTCACCAGCGTCACCATTGCCTTCAACAATCCAATCACAATTGACGAAACCGCCATCACGTCCCACACCGCCGCAAGTGCCCACAACCTGGGTCGCATCGATGTTGGGAGCTTTGTCGGAGATGAAGACAACGACGTCATCACCTTTGCCGTGCAGTCGCAGGGGCTCGGTGGGACGGGACAATTCACCATCAGCAACACGGGACAGATCGCCGCCATCGGAAGCAATGTTCCCCTGGGCATCTACACCATCACGGTCACCGCGAGCGATGCAGCCTTCGATGACTCCTTGTCCTTTACCCTCACCCATACCCTCGTCGACAATCAAATCCCCTATCACGATGGTGCCCCCTCGTCGGTGACAATCGTGGAAGGTGCCGCCCTGGACGGAACGCCACGCAGCTACACCCTTTCAATCGCATTGGAATTCTTCGACGATGACCCCGGCGTGCTCACAACCGGTGTTGCCGTGGCCTCCACCCCCACAGGGGCAACCGTCACAGGATTGGCCTATGACCCCAGTGCCGCTGTGCCGGGGCTCACCGCAGAACTCGACACGCGCGGGGATTATGTTTTCTCCCTCAGCGCGACCGATGCCCAAATGGCATCATCCGAGTACATCGTCAGCGTTTCTGTAACAGGAGGGTTGCTCGAAACCCCCCTCGGAGACGCCCAAACCGTCGTGCTGCGCGACACAGCCCACGACTTCGATGCCATCACGCTCGACGATCTGTTTCACGACCCCGATGGCGAAACCATCACCTATCAGTACATCGTCAACCAGCAAGTCTTCAACCTCGCAGGCAGCGACATTAGCCAATTCGGCCCCTACCAAATCGGCTACGACGCAACCAACAATACCCTACTCGGCATCGTCGACACCAACCAATCGCCCAGCGGAGTCACCACGACCATCGTGGCAACGGATACTGATGCCGCGACCGATCCGAATATCGCCGCGACCTCGTACACCCTCGTATTCAAGGATAACGTCGCCCCAGTTATCCGCGACGCCCAAACCGTCTTTGGCAGCAACCAAGTCATTGGACTAGGGGTTTCCGCCATCAACGGGAATGCAGTGAGCACCACCTTCGGCGACGCCGCCGCAATCGCCGCCAACGACCCAACCGTCGATGTTTATGTGGCCGTCGACCAATCAATCGCAGTTGCCCCCAATATCAGCACACCCTACACCTTCTTCCCCGCCCTCATCGGATCCATCGATTGGACAACGCTCATCGACGACCCCGACGGCAATAACACAAACCTCGTGTACGAAACCGCCATCAATGGTGGGGCGTTCACGACCATAAACAGCAGTAATTACACCACCATCAACCCCGGTACGACAGTCGGCCCCTACACAGTCGATTTCCGCTTTACCGACGAAAAAAACGGCGAGCTGGTGGTGCGCTACGACATTGACGTGCACGGCCAAGCCGTCCGCCTCATCACCGACCCGAGTGCCCCATCAAGCACCCCGCTTAGCGAGGCTCGAGTGCTTACCGATGGCAGATTTGCTCTCTTCGCGGGGGGAAGCGAGATCAGCCGTACGTCACTGCTCGATCTTGGACAGTACATCTATAACGACCCCACCGAGCAAGAAACCTTTTTCTTCTTAGACCAATACAACACAACACTGTCGCCACTTGCCTACATGCAATTTGACGATCAAGCAGGGTCTGTGCTTCTCACCCCGAACTCACCGATCAGTCATCTCGATAATCTCACTATTCGCGTCGAAGACCAATGGGACGAGTCATTCTTCGATATCCTGCTGGAAGTCAACACTGTCGTAGACCCTGCCGCCGTGCTTAGCAGCACCGTTACTGTTCAGGAAGAGCGCGTGCCCGTGCTTGGCACAACGCTTTCCTATACGGTCGATGTGAATGATCTCTTCACCGAGCTCGGCGTTCCCGCCCTCATCGATCTGAATGGCGACACCCTCACCACCACCCTTTCTTATCTTGTCGCCCAAACCCCAACCACGCTAACCGATGGACTCGTCATCGCCCGAAACCGCAGCGGGCACGTGGTGACGGTCGCCGTTGATGATGGGTTCGATACCGTCACCAGCACCTTCAACCTTATTGTACAAGGAACTCCCGTCGTAACCGAGGGCAGTGCAACGACAACCGTAACCGTTGCAGAAGGACAACGCGCCCTCACGGCCCCTATTACCGTCGACGACTACTTCACCGATGGTGCGATCGACAATGACAATTACACCTTCACCTACTCCTACAGGGTAGACGCAAACAGTGCTTGGCAATTCGGTTTGCCTAGCACCCTCACACGCACCTCAGGGGTCAACACCGACGTGCTTTCAGGCACGTGGGACATCATCCCTTGGCAAAGCGGCCAGCTGGCCTTCACTGTCATTGACCTCGACAACACAACCGCGAGTGTGACTATCGATGCCGTGGTCGACTACGTCCCTCTGGTCACCATTCCGACACTCAACGACAACACGCCCACTTCGATCAATCTGCGCGCTGATTTGATCGGCAGCCTCCAGCAAGAGGGTGCGACCAGCAGTATCACTTTTGAAATTGACGTTGCCGACGATACCCCCTTTGCCGCCGCCGATCTCAACAGCTTCACCATCGAAGTGATCGAGCAATCTACGTCGATTACCGTGGCGACCTATTTATATGGAACCTCGCCTGTGATCACGACTGACAGCTCAGTTGTCGATCGGCTAAATGTTACAGGAATCCCTGCCTTCAGCGGCCAAAGCGAAGGCACGATTACCGTCGCCCTCGACTTCTTGCAACGCGGGGATTTCGATGTTGCTATCGAGGTAGGAGACAGGGTGCAAAACAGGCAGCGCACAACGGTCTCGCTCGATATTGATGGGATTGATGTCTGGTTGGCACTCGATGCCTCAGTGTCCCCCGGCAGTCGCGTAACGATCACTGACCTTGTCGTCCGCAGCGATGGAACCGCGTTGATTGGCCAAGCAGGCAGTACGAGCAGGGATTACGGCGCTGCCCTCAATCCCTCAGCTCTGATGCTCGTCAATGACCCAAATGAAACCGTCGAGTACACCCTCATCGACCCAGCTGGAACGCCCTACTCAGCCATCACCCTGCCAACCGGAATTGCCCTCGACACAACAACGGGACGCATCACTGCAACATCAGCCGCCGCAAGACAAAGCCTCGATGGCACAACGCTCCGAGTCACAGACGACGACGACAACACATCATTCGACCTCAATATCAGGCTAAACAGCATCGTCGACCTGAG
>JAHZLG010000205.1 GCA_022599995.1 Alphaproteobacteria bacterium
ACGACTTTTCCCAGTTTACCGCTTCGTTTGTGCGTGGCAACAGCAATGGCGGCGATATTACACTTACCTATGATGCCGAGGATTGGGCGCTCAACCAAGCCTTCGCCAATCCGAATGACTTCTTCCGTATCGAGGCTGAACTCGGCAAACAGTGGGAAATCTCGAGTGCCCTCTTCAGCTTGAATGCCGATGGGGACCGTGCCTTAACCCTGTCGATTGACGATGCCCTCACGACCAGCCCGTCGACATTTGGGGTGAATGAAAACCTCCGTCTTTTTGCGCGGCAAGATATTCGTGATACCAATGCCAATGTGCTGATGCACGCTGGGGAGACCCTCTTCAGCAATTATGCTGAAATTGTTGACACGTCGTGGCAAGCGGTTGTCCTCCCCGGGGACGAACCCACCGATATCGGGGTTGAATTCCGGATCGTCTACGACAAAGCCATCGCCAGTGCCGCACAGACCGTTGCGCATGACCCGATGCTCGGCGGCATGTTTGTCATGGACGATGCCGTTCCGGGAACGTGGGATTCCACAGGCTACTCGATAGAGGCGGGCGGCAATGCGAGTGTGTTCAATGTCATGGTGTTTACGTTGACGAACGACACCTTGACCGCACCCGAAGACAACACCGAATTCCAAGTAACCTTGAACGAAGCTTATTCGGCGGGGATCAAGGATGCCGCCATGAACACCTTCCTCGCAAGTGGGGCAGTGGTATATGACGATGCCGCCAACCTCGAACGAGTGGAGGTGCGCTCCGTCGGCGGAGGGGCCGAAATATGGCTTTATTTCGATGACGACTTCGCGAACGACGGTGTTGACATGCTTGATGTTGCGCATCGTGCTTTTGCCATCTCCTCATCGACGCACGAGTGGACGATAGATGCCGCCGAGGTAACCGGAGGAGGGAAAATCCTCCAGCTGTTTGTCCACAACGAGGACGGGACAGATCTTATCGATACCGCCGCGCAGAGTGAAGGCCTTCAGATACGCGTGACCCAAGACGTGCGGGATGAATACGCCCCGCGCGACTATCTTGATACCGGCGACGCCGGGGGCAATGTCATTCTTTCCAGTGGGACGACCATCCACGATGAACGCGTCGACGTCCGCCAATATACCTATGGCGGGAATACGATCGCAGTTACCCTCGACGACTTCCGCATCGATCTGACCGGCGACACAGTCTTTGAGAATGCCAGCGTGGTGCAATCTTTCCTCGACAATTTTGAAATCGTCTCGAACCTCCAAGCGGCGAATCATAGCTGGGAGCTGATCGATGTCACCTACCACGCGATTGATGGCACAGAAGACGCCCTTGAATTCGAGATTGCCTTCAATGGCGACTTGAGCAGCAGTGTCGTGATTGCTGGCAATGAAAAATTACAACTCGTTGTGCACGATGATGGTGCCTTTGTCGACGCCGCGGGGCGGCTTATCGGGCAAGCTGGCTTCAAGCTGTTCGATGACTTGAACAGTATCGTGACCATCGCGACCCAAACAACCCAAGCCAATATTCTTACCTTGTCCTTTGCCGACAAGATGGGCGACGCTGGAGATGACCTAAGCAGCAGCCTCAATGCCCTGCTGCTGGTGTCCGATGGCGACCCAAGCAATACCTACACGGTCGTCACTACAACCGTGGGGGTGGACGAAAATGTGCTTGAGCTGGTGCTTAACCTGAATGGCCAACCCGCAGACTTTTCGACGGAGACACCCGCCTTTGAAGTGATGCTGGCTGACAACGCTGGCAACGCCCTGCGCGATGCGGCCAACTTTGCTCCCCATCACGCCGGGACACACCCCTATCTTGCGGATCAACCGATACAGCCGGGCGACAAAATCGTCGACCAGATTGCGGCCGCATTCGACGGAAGCACGGTAACCAATAACGTTATTACCCTGACGTTCGATGACGCCGTTGCCCTCGAGGGGGCGTTCCTCAGCAAAGACTTGTTCCGCGTAACCTCGGACGCCCAAGCCAGCACCGATCATGCGGTTTTCGCGGCACAGGTGTCCGAACACGCCCGCAACGTGGTGTTCATCACATTAGAGACGGCGATCGATGATGGGTCGCCTGTCAGAGTGGCCGTGCGCGAACAGCAAACACTCACCGATCTTTTTGGCAATGTGGTCGCTGAAGCAGGGGAATTCCTCTTCAATCACATTCTCCCCCGCCTTGACCTTGATGGTCGTTCCCCGTACAGCACCGACGGGACGGGCACCAACATCACCCTGTTCTTTGATGACGCCCTCGTGTCACGCACGCACGCGGCGGATGACTTTGTCGTGACTTCAACGATGGGACAGTCCTACATCATCGATGACGTGACCCAAGACGTGATGAACGACCAGCACGTCCTGATCATCGAGCTCGCCTCGCCGATCGCAGCCAATGACCACCTGATCATCGCGACCACCGAATCGGGGCAGATTCTTGCCGAAGACCGCGATGGCAACACCATGGAAGCGTTCAGTGCAAACGTAACCCTGCTGGATGACACGCCCCAAGCCACCGGGTTTTCGCTGCTGCCCATCAACAACGGCATCGAGGCGATATGGACTGTTACCTTCGACGATGAAGTCTTTACCCTTGCCAACCTGACGCTTGATGCAACGGAATTTGCCCGCCGATTGACCATCGAACTGGCCGAAGGGAAATTGGATATTATCCACGCCGTGTTTTCTCCCCAGTACAACGAGTGGACAAATGAGCTGATTTTTGCGGTGGTATCATCCGACGGCGAAACGACCATCGACCCGAATACAGATGGCTACCAAATCACCGCAATCGAAGATTTTGTCGATGGATTTGGC